>RFGN01000032.1 GCA_003696645.1 Gammaproteobacteria bacterium
TGAGAATGAAAAGAAGAAACCTGTCTTCTGGTGGTGGCTATCCGGCACTCTTATCACCGGGTTGATTATCGGCGGACTGGGAATGTGGTACGTCGATGCCGGCAGTCATCAAAAAAAACTTGTTCCTTCGGAAAATCCGGTTGAGGAGCCTTTGAACCGGCAAGCCCCTGTGGCAGCCAATACTCCGGCCCATGAGAACCCGGCAGGGCCTTCGTTTGCCGAAGGAAAAGTTACCGAAGGAAAAAAGGCGCAGAAAAATGCAGCGCCCTTAAATACGCAAAGCTCGAAGAATGACTCACCTGAAGTGCAAGTGCCGGTGAACAAGGCGGGGCTGTTGGCAGAATTGCCGGAAGCACCCACCAAAGGAGCCGCCGAAGCCAAGGTGGTAATTGCCGAAGATGAACTGCCTGTCCGGCGAAGCATGCTTCCAGCAGTTCCACTCGACAATCCGGCCATGCCCCCGCTTAAGGCCCTGTCCGATGCGGATCCGGTTAGGGTGTTGTCGGCTGATCTTTCCGCTCCGAAACACAAGTCCTTTTACTTCGCTGCGCAACAGCATACTTCTTTGCGTGGCTTTGGTTTGGCGGCTGGTATTCAGCGGCACTTCCCGCTGGGCACATCCCGGTGGGAACTGAGCATTGGAGCCGGGTATTCGTATTTGCAGCGGCCGCTGTTCATCAGGCAGGAGGACACGATTTCGGCAACAAATTTTTTGGAAGTTGCCCATACGGAGTACGGTTTTGAACAAATCAGCACCGATCTTTTTGCTGCCGCCGAGGCCATCAAAACCAATCGCAGGCAGGATCTGGCAATGCATTATCTGGAATTGCCATTGTCTGTCAGCCGGTCTTTCAACGGCCGTTTCGGCGCCATGGCTGGGGTGACACCTTCGGTCCTGCTGGCCACTGCGCCGGAGCTGACCAGTGGCGGCCTTTTCCGGAACACCGCAAAAGCAGAATCAGCGATAGACACGACGCCCGACCCGGGGTCTCCCTTTGCCAGTGATGCAGCCACCGTGGTGCCCGTACGTGGCTTTGACGTTAAGCTGAACGGTGGTGTATATTACCGGATCAGCCCTGTTTGGAAGCTGTCGCTCAGATACGAGCACGGCCTGGTGGATGTACTGGCAGGCAACAAAACCAGGGAATACCACCGCTTTCTGCGGCTGGGCCTGAATTTCAATCCATCGGGAAAATAGCACGGGCATTTCCTACCTTGGCGCCAAAA
>RFGN01000236.1 GCA_003696645.1 Gammaproteobacteria bacterium
CCCCAACGGGCCGGCTGGCCGAAATCATCGTACTCGATCAGTTTTCACGAAACCTGTATAGGGAGGATCCGCGTGCCTTCGCACAGGATGCCTTGGCCCTTGCCCTTTCACAGGAGGCCATCGCCCAAGAGGCCGATCAGGCACTTTCTGCATCACAAAAGGCCTTTCTGTACATGCCCTTCATGCACTCCGAATCGGCGATCATTCATGAAATGGCCCTGAAACTGTTCGACCAGCCAGGGCTGGAAGGCAATCTGGATTTCGAGATCCAGCACAAGACCATCATCGACCAGTTTGGCCGCTACCCGCATCGCAATGCAATTCTGGGTCGATCCTCGACCGAGGCGGAACAGAAATTTCTGCAGAATCCAGGGGCGGGCTTCTAGAGAAAGCCCCAGTACGCCATAACCTTGCGTTCATTCAAATATGGCATATTTCGCATATTGAATGTCGTGATCTGCTATTTCTAGTCCATTCTGAACTGTTTACACTGTCTTCAACATTCACACAGTTCAAGGAGTACGAACAATGAACGCTGAAAACACATTTGGACCACAGGGCTGGACACCAGAGCGTCTTGGTTCCCTGGTCGGCAAGACCTACGTCATCACCGGCGCCACATCCGGCACAGGGTTTGAGGCCACGCGGATACTGCTTTCCAAAGGCGCGAAGGTGGTCATGCTCAACCGCAATCCCGACAAATCGGCAGCTGCCATTGCAAAACTGAAGGATGTACTCGGAGAGCATGCAGATGTCAGTTTCATACGCATGGACCTGTCCGAGCTGTCCTCTGTACGCAGGGCGGCAGCGGAAGTATTGGCAAAGGTGCCGCATATTGATGCACTCATCTGCAATGCGGCGATTGCCCAGATCGCCAAACAGACCTTCACGGTGGACGGTTTTGAAAGCCAGCTTGGCGTGAACCACTACGGTCACTTCCTGCTCTGCGGCCTGCTGTTCGATCGCATAGAAGCCTCGAAAGGGCGTATCGTGGTCGTTGCCAGTGAAGGCTACAAGATGGGGCTGAAGACGATCCGGTTTGACGACATGAACTGGGACAAGAACTATCACCCCAACAAGGCCTACAGTCAGAGCAAACTGGCGCAGATGATGTTTGCCTACGAACTGCAAGACAAGATCAAGGCCGCAAACAAGGATGTAAAGGTATATGTTTGCCATCCCGGCGCCTCCATCACATCACTGATTCGTGAAAACGCCAGTTTGGCGACACGGATTGCCGTCTCGTTGATGATGAAGGCAGGGCTATTCCAAACGGCAGAACAGGGCGCCTACCCGGAAGTCATGTGTGCCACGGAAGAAGACCTGAAACAGCGGGCCTATTATGGGCCATCCGGGCGATGGAACTGGGTGGGGCCGGTCGGCGAGTGTAAACTTGAACCCTTCGCCCTGGACAAAGCAGTGATGGATAAATTGTGGAATCTTTCTGAGGAAAAGACCGGCCTGCGCTGGTCGCTATAGACTGCCTTCAAGACAGCGCCGAGGCCGTGATGCAGACAAAAAAGTTTAACATCGATTCTGGTTGGCAGGTACTGCTGAGCGATGTCGGCATTGATCCTGCCGATCTTCTGCGCCGAGCCCGCCTCCCGGAAGACCTGTTCCATCGCAAGGATGCGGCCCTTGAACCGGATGATTTCTTCAGATTCTGGCAAGCGATGGAGGAGAGTTTTGATGATCCCACCTTCCCGCTCAAACTGGTCTCGGCTTTCAGTGCGGAAACATTCGATCCCGCAGTATTCGCTGCCTTCTGCAGCCCAAATCTGAATACGGCCCTGCAACGACTGAGCCGCTTCAAACCCCTGCTGGCGCCGATGAAGCTTCATGTTTCAGTAGATCGAGAACAAACAGGGGTGGAGGTCGAATACCCGGAAGGCTGTACCCTTCCGGCCACCTTTGCCGCGACCGAAATGCTTTTCTTTGTGCATCTGGCTCGAACCGGCACCCGCAAGGAAGTGGTGCCGCTTGCCGTGGAAACCCCGGTTGATCTGCCAGCTATCAATATGTACAGTCAGGCAATCGGTGTGATACCAGTGATCGGAGAAAGGGTAAAGGTCGTTTTTGCAGCGAACGATGCCAGTTGTCCCTTCGTGGCCGCGAATGAGAAGATGTGGGAACACTTTGAACCGATGCTGCGCCAGCGCCTGGCTGATCTCGACAACAGTGCCAGTTTCACTGAACGGGTGCGTGCGGTATTGCTTGAGCTGCTCCCCAGTGGGCAGTCCTCGATTCAAGCAGTAGCGAACAGACTGTTGATCAGCTCACGTACCCTGCAGAGAAGGCTGAACAAGGAAGGTACAAATTATCAGACCGTCCTGAATCAGGTAAGAGAACAACTGGCTCGCCACTATCTCACACAAACAGAGATGAATGGTGCACAGATCTCGTATCTACTCGGTTATGA
>RFGN01000237.1 GCA_003696645.1 Gammaproteobacteria bacterium
CATTCACAGACCGTCCAGCGGGAGAACGGTCACTCCAGAAACCGGGGTTCTAGACACCCACCGATCGCTACGGAATCGTGCGCTTGCGGGTCATGACGCTGATGTATTCGCCGTTGCGTCCGGTGGGGTGGGGGTCACTCCAGGCGAGGCGTTCGCAATAGCCGAGGACAGCCATGCGGTTGATGGCCTCGATAACCGCGCCGTAATCGCCCAGCAAAATATGACGCACGCACTCCTGATGGGAGCACGTCATTCCCTGACGGAGGAAAAATTATCAAGCTGATTGTTGAGATATGCACATCGCAGTTTGAGCATTTGCGGCAACGTCTCTTCATTCCATTGCGCTCCCGTTATCTGCAACCTGGCATCAATCTGTTTGACCCAAGACTCGACCGGACCGGAGCCAATCGGTAACCCTTCCATCTGGTAGTAGCGGTAGTTAGGGATGCGCCCAGCATGGGTGCTGAGGTAAGCGCTGAACCGCTTAGCGGAATCGTTGTTAAGCTCCGCTAGCTGTATCAAAACCGCCTGCAACTGACCTTCCCAGAGGTGAGCCGAGAGGGTGTCAATCACCTCTTCTGGGGCATCAACTTTGTAGAGATTCTCTTTGAGATGATACCAATCGAGAATCGCGTCGGTGAGCCCCGAGAACGCCATCTGAGCAAACAGTGACCAGATGCCCCGATGTCCGTCACCCAGAAGGTAGACCATCGAGGCCAGGGGCAAAGACTTGACCCAAGCGCATAGAGCAACCGGGTCTTTATACCAAGCCATACCGATGCCATCGCCGTTGACTCGCAGGCCGTGGTACTGACGCCATTGACTGGGCTCCCCCTTTGGGGTGCGCACCCGCACCATGCCGCCATCGAGGGTCAGTTCACTCACCCCCTCCAGCAAGTTGGTCGCCGGTAAGTCCGCTCGCTTCACCATCCGCTCCTGGGTCTTGGCACTGACCCGAATGCCGGTGAGCATCGCGACATCCCACTCGGCCTGTTGGTAGGAGGCTTTGGCGCACATGCGCCAGCAGCATTGTTCCAGATACGGACTGTGCTTGACACGCGGCTGTACGGACAGCGCCTGAGCCTGCTGAGCCGAGAACCATAAATTACCCAGGATGCTGACTACTCGTCGGCTTCGCTCGCCAGGGACTGGACAAGTTGTTTGCACAAAAAATTTCCGACTTCAGGGGAAACGTACTCCTGTAATTGCACGCGCACCGTTTGTTCGATGTCACTCAAACTATCGACCGACAACCCCTTGTTTTGAGCATCGTTATACAGAAGTTGTGCGATGGCTTGTACATGCGTATCGAGTTGCTGCTTTTGCTCGGGGGTCATTGGTTATGGGCTGCCAGGAACGATACTTTCTAGGATATTTTTTCTCCG
>RFGN01000238.1 GCA_003696645.1 Gammaproteobacteria bacterium
CAGCTCCTTGCACGACGGAGCCACCCCGAAAGCTGCATCATTGAATAAGCCGATCTCGCCATCCGGATGACACATGAGCAAAAGCCAATCCAACATCCTGGATGCCCGATCTCGCCACCAAGAAAGCAGTGTATTCTGACGGACATCCAATGCATCTCGATAACAATCAAATATATTGATCAAATCCAACAGATCTTCAAGCGCCAGCGCATGATACATAGTACTGCGTTCGAAATGCCCGCCGTCCGGCAATATCTGCTCGGACACCTCACGTTCGAGAATCCTCAACCCCTTCTTAAACCACTGATCAGCCTCCTTCCCTTCAAAAAAGAGCCCTGCAAACATCAAAGCCTTGGCATTGGCGAAAAGATGATTGCCCAGCAGATGAATCTCGAGCCGCCGTGATAGCCAACGAACCTGTACAGCCAGGCTATTCTGACATTTTGACGGAAGCTGTTCACCATCCAACGCCCATTTGATCCAGTTCACGATGCGCAACGAGGTGGGATAGGGCTCCCAACCCACCCCCTTTCCAGGCGGATTGTTATCCACCCACCTGGCCAGCAAGACCCGGTGCCAGTCAGTTCGCGTCTGACTGTCATACGCATTCAGGTCATCAAAATAGTGCTGATTGTAGCGCCAGAGCTTATCGCACTGCGACCCATCCCATCCCACATCATCCAGGGAAGCTGTCCTGCCCAGCAATGAAAACACGCCAGGGCCAATCAGGCTGGGAGCACGCCGGGCGGGGCGGCACCACCCCCCGGATACGGGTCGTGCCTTGGGTGCTGGAGCCAGATCAGGAACTGGCCGATAGAACCGGAACCATGCTCGCCCATAGATCTGAACCGGACGCAAATGACGCAGCGTGTGCCAATAGCGCAACAGGGTTTTCAATGGCAGAGCAACCTTTCCAACTCGCTCACTATCCGTTTACCGGTATGGCCGTCCCATTTTTCCGGAATCGCACCCTGCTTCCATTGGCCCGCAAACAGGCGGTCCAGTGCCGGGCCAAGCGCCGATGGATCAGTGCCGATCAATTGATTGGTCCCGATCGTCACCGTCTCCGGTCGCTCTGTCGAATCACGCAAGGTCAGGCAGGGAACCCCCATCACTGTCGTCTCTTCCGTGATACCACCAGAATCGGTAATAACCGCCTTGGCATGTCGCACCAGGTAGATGAACTCAAGATAGGCTTGCGGATCAACCAAGCGAATATTTTCCGGGACACCGACAAGGGTGCGCAAGGTATTGGCTGTACGAGGATGGACAGGAAACACCACGGGCAAACCTCTTACCCCCTCACCGATAGCCGTCAACAAACGAGCAAAACCCTTTTCCTCGTCCACATTTGCGGGGCGATGTAGTGTCATCACAAAGTACATGCCTTTTTCCAGCCCAAGCTCATCCCAGAAGTGCGGTTGCCTGAGTTGCTCGAGATTGGTCAACAGCGTATCGATCATCGTATTGCCGACATAAAATATGCGGTCCTCCGCAATCCCGGCATTGCGGAGGTTGGTATTGGCAAACTCGCTGGTAGTAAAGAAATAATTGGTAATGGCATCGGTCACCATGCGATTGATCTCTTCCGGCATGCTCCAGTCACCAGAACGTATCCCGGCCTCGACATGCGCAACCGGGATACAAAGTTTTTGCGCGGCAATGGCACAGGCCATGGTCGAGGTTACATCGCCCACAACAAGGCAAAGGCTGCTTTTACGTTTCATCAGCAGCTTTTCGTATCGGGTCATGATCGCGGCTGTCTGCTCGGCCTGTGTACCAGAACCCACCTCAAGATTGACATGCGGCTCCGGAATGCCGAGCTGCAAAAAAAAATCGCCTGACATGCAGGCATCATAATGCTGCCCCGTATGCACCAGACGGAAATCCAGCTTGCCACCTTCGGCCTTGCGCGCCTCCAAAGCCTTGATGATCGGCGCAATCTTCATGAAATTGGGCCGCGCGCCAGCAATGATGTCGATTGATTTCACTGCCTGGCCACCTCTATGCTAATACGACTGACTTCCAGAAGCTCATTGCATGAAACAGGAACAGCTCCCTTCCCCCTTACCGCCTCGACAAAGGCCTTGACACAAGCCTTCTGACCCTTGTCTTGACGCATCAGCTTCATGCTCTTGAATCCGTGCCAGCCATATCCACGCAATATCCGATAGTTGTCCATCTGCAACACCGCATTGTCACAGAACACCTCGACCCGCTCCTTGGGAAAGGCAGGGGAACCATTGGCCAGATAGTGGATAGTTCCGAATGAGCCATCTTCGAACGATAGCGTGATCGATACCTTGTCCTCCCTTACCGCAACTCCCGGTGCATTCCCCATCATCATCACCTGGGAATCAATAACAGGAGAACCCACCAGATAACGCATCAGATCGATGAAATGACAGCCTTCGCCAATGATCCGACCACCACCAATTTTATGATCCTGTACCCAGTGTTCAGAAGGGATTGCCCCGGCATTGACCGTCATGATAATCGACTTGGGCGAACGTCGTGCTTCCAGCAAAGACTTCATCTTCACGATATGCGGTGCGAACCGTCTGTTGAAACCAACCATCAACAGTGTGGGCTTCTTCTCATTCGCAGCAAGGTAGGCTTGTTCGATATCGTCCAACTCTTCCAGCGTCAGTGCCAACGGCTTTTCGACAAACACATGCTTTCCCGCACCCAATGCAGCGACCACTTGGGCAGCATGCACATCATGACGCGTCACGATCGCGACGGTATTCACCACCTCGTTTTGCCACAGATCCTCGATCCGGGTGGAGGCCATACGAAAACCGTTCTTCCTGCCGTGATGCACGCCACTGACACCACCGCTGGTTACCAGTGTATCCAACACCACACCCGCTTCACGGAAGGCCGGGATCAGTGTACGGGAGGCATAATTGCCCGCCCCGACACAACCGACGACTACCTCTGCTTCCTGTCCGGATGCCGCTTCATTTCCTTCTTCGCAAGAAGACAGTATCACAACCGGGCGACGCAATGTCTGTTCATCCCGCTCTGGATACGCCAGTACAATACCCAATGCCGATGCATCATCGAGCAGTTTATAGGCCTCGATTGCCTCATCGATCGCAAAGCGATGCGTGATCAAAGGCTTCACATCCAGTGATCCGACCGCCATCATGTCCAGTACCGCTTCAAAGTTGCGCTGCTCGGTCCAGCGTACAAAACCTATTGGATAGTCCTGCCCCTTTTCCTCGTACAGGGAGTCATAACGACCCGGTCCATAGGAGGCGGATACCTGGAAAGTAAGCTCCTTCTTGAAAAAATCGTCCCGGCGCAGATTCAGCCCTACCACGCCGACGAGCACAATGCGACCCCGCTTGCGACACATCTGCGCAGCCTGATGCATGATCTCATCGGAGCGGCTGGCGGCAGTTACCAATACGCCATCCACACCGCGCTCTCGGGAAAAACCCTGCGCTACCACTACCGGATCCTCACCTTTGGAAAGATCCACCGTCTCTGCACCAAACTGTCTGGCCAGTTTGCATTTGTGCGAATCAAAATCGATCCCCAATACCCGGCAACCATTGGCACGCAGCATCTGCACACAAAGCAGACCGATCAGGCCCAGGCCGGTTACCACAATGCACTCCCCCAGGGTCGGTGCCAGCAGCCGGACCCCCTGCAGCCCTATCGCGCCAAGAACTGTAAAGGCAGCGGACTCATCATCCACTCCATCGGGAATTCGGGCACACAGATTCTTCGGCACCCGCACCACCTCGGCATGGTTGCCATTCGATACCACCCGATCGCCGGGTTCAAAGCCCTCCACGCCACTTTCCAGCACCACCCCTGCATTGCAATAACCCAGTGGCAATGGCTGATCCAGCTTTGAACGCACTGCATCCACCGTCTGTGCCAGACCATCGGTTTTCACCTTGGCCAGAACCTGCTTGACCTTGTCGGGCTGCTGGCGCGCCTTTTCCAGATAATTGGCCTTGCCGAAATCCACCAGCATGCGCTCGGTACCTGCTGATACCACTGTATTGCGGGTAGCAATCAACAGACTTCCGGAGACATTCTGAGGGCAAGGCACCTCGACCAGAGAAGTTTCACCGTTGGCGAGATTTTGTAATATTTGCTTCATTCAACATGTTACTTCTTGAGTGTGATCAACATAAATAAGCCCGCATGTGGAAAAACATGCCTAATCAGCCTACGTGGCCAGATCTTTCGAGCAAGATCAAGGATTACACCAGAATGCCGCTGTCCAGCTCCTGATTCCAATAGATCTCCATGGGTCAATACTATCTCAATCTTTACCTCAGAAAATGCAGAAAACAATTTATGTGCTTCAGTAATGGAATAAGCTTTCGTACCAGGACTTTCAAGATACTGAGCGTATAC
>RFGN01000239.1 GCA_003696645.1 Gammaproteobacteria bacterium
CCCGAATACCATTACCCTCGTATATTTTGCCTCATCGACCTTATCCATGAACCCTTCGCGGTTCATGCGATACTTGAATGTTGAGTAGAGGGGTTCAATCAGTTCAACTGGCTCGATATCGTAGAGATGTATCAGGATCTCGCACTTCGTGTTTCGGTGAATAGCAATATCCCTTCGTGACTTTTTATGGAACCGAGCATTATACATTCTCATGTAGGTATTGCAGGATCCCCAATTCGGTTTCATTCATCTTGTCCCTCGTCGGGTTTCACTACTGGATTCATGCTGTCATCCAAGAAGGTCCAGTCACCGAATGTTGACATTGTTTCGTTGGACTTCTTGGGTTTCCGTTTCTTCTCCTTTGTCACTTCCTCGTTCAGCCTACGGTTGATTTCTTCTTGGACCGTCGTGATACCTTCATTGATGAACAGTAGGAAATTTGGGCTGTTTGACATCGGGACTTGAAGAAGTCTGGCCTGTTTTTCATACAGGTAGTCCAGATAGTCATACAGCTGCGCCAAGCTGGCATCTTCGATAGCTATGGCGGAGTTCCTGATCTCGCTAATACGGGCAGGAATGTCATTATAGTCTTTCGGGTCAAAGTCATTTAGGATGATCCCAGTTTGGGCATAAGTCTCCAGCAGATCGAGTTCACGTGCCAGATCAGCTGGTATGATCTTACGCCCGAACAACATGTGTCAGTCCTCGATCTGCACCTTCACTGGGCGCACCACGAAGGTATATTCCTTGGTTGCGAATTTGTCGATGGACCCTACGTCCTTGCAAACACTCATCACATAATCAGCATACTCCTTTGCCTTCATACGGGCATAGGTGACGAAGAGATTATCGTCCTCGTATCCCTTGATAGCCTCGGCGAAATTGATGTAAACCCCTTTATCAGGATCCACGCAAAACTCAGCCTTGGTCATTCATTTCCTCCATTATTTCATGATTGCGATTGCCACGAGCATGTTATCCTTGCTCACCGTTACCCGATAGGTCTCGTTGGTGCTGCTGTCCTCTGTAGTGTAGGAACTATCGGTGTAATTTACAATCTCCACCAGCACAAGATCATCCGAGGTGATTGATGCTGATCGGGCGTTCCAAGTATTGCCCAGCATGTATATACCCCTGAGTGATTTGACTGCATATTCAATCGGAGATTGAACGAGATTCCCTGAGATCGCCAGCTCGATGGCCACCCTGTCAGAACTAGTGAGCGTTCCACGGGATGCAAGGGTGAGCGATGAAGAAATTGACGAAGCGACTACAGAAAACGGGGAATCCGAAAGAGCCCTTGCAAGGGCGGCTTCTACCTCTACTGCGACTACAGAATCCGCATTGGATGCCGTCGGATCAACGCGAGTCAGGTATTTGCTGTTCAACTGGATGGTAAACGTTCCAGATGCCTCATTCACTTCTGAGAACAGGATATCCTTCACCGCATCTGCGGCTTCCTGTGGAGAAAATCCATTGGCCGGTTCTCCTTTTCCAGTTGGGACCGCTGGGTCATCTGGAACCCAACCACCAATCGAAGACAGATAATCTGTCACTCGCGTTTCCAGATCATTTGGAGTGAACCCGATTGGGCGCGGATGAAGGTTTGCTACAACAGTATCAATCCATCCTTGCTGATCGTATGTTGACATGTCACTGCTCTCCAGCAATTAGCAGGATGATGTTTGTTGCCTGCCGATTATTCTTCTTTTTCAGCTTGGACATCAGCCCCTTAGCGAAATTTTTGGTTCTCAATTCTACCACCAATTTGTTCCCGTGGATCTCATATGGAATCTCAAGCTCATCCATCATGTGCTGATAAGTGATTGGCAGCACAATGGTTTTCGGCAACTCAAGATCCCTTAGGATTGCTGATATGGACACTGTTTTGGCCATTATCAAGCCCCCACGATGATATCTGACGATGTGGCCGCCGACACAAACAACTCATCTGGTTCTGCACGAATGACCGGGGAGTTGCTACTGAAAATACTGTTCGATAGATCCTTTGGTTCAAACCTGATGGACTGAAGGTGCGGGGCCACCTGCTGATGAATATATGAGATCAGCTCCGACATATACAAGGTTTCTCCCAATTCCCACCGATCCAGAGAGAAGAAATCATTGATAGTATTCAAAATTTTCAGCTTGAGATCGGATTCGGAAATCGTTGACCCACGAGTTTGCGAAATGATGATGTTGGCTTGTAGCTCCGGCAGTGCCAGCGGACCAAATAGCGGTTTCATACGAACCGGGTGATAGACGATGCTATCGCTCACCGGCTTGAGATCCAAGAATGACGAGAACTGCGTTTCCAAAACTGATGGAGACTCTGGAACCGGCATGGAAACTGTAGGATCGTTGTTCAGCAGCCATCTCTGATAAGCATCATGGTATCCAGTAGTGAGAATGAACACGTCCATGACATTAGAGATGGATGGATCAATCCTTACATCTTGCGATGCGTAGTGGGTCCACGCAAATTTCAAGCCGCTGCGCCCGATTTTCTTCTTGTAGTTTCCTGGGTCAGCTGCCACCCATTTTCCCGTATTGGCGTCTGCGACTAACCATTTCTCCGTTTTCACATCGTGATAGATGTCTCCGGCGACATATTTTGTCGTGTCAAACGAGGAATTTTCGGTGATGGAATCCTTGGTTGCATCCCCGTAGAAACCTCTCGGAGTAGTTGTTTCATCCAATGGCTGCCATGTTGGGGTATGTCCCACCATGACCTTACGCCATAGCACCAAGTCAGTCTTCCCGTCACCAACCACAATATCGTTGAAAATGAACGGAAAATCTGCGCGAGCATCCGTGTTTCGATCCTCGGGGAGGATAAACAGCCCATTGGGGTTCGTGTAACCATCTACATGCCGGAGTTGTGCTACCGGATTGAACGGCACATCCCGTCCGAAGAAGGACACCAGTGGAAACTCCAGGTCATAGTTCGCATTGTCCAGATCATTGGCAGAAATGACATCCACGCCACCCTTGTCAAGGATGTCGTTGGAGGATCCGTGCGCATCACAATCGAAGCCGACGGCAGAGATAATGGCAAAAATCTGGATAGTTTGACCACCCACCGGGGTAGTGAAGAACTCGATGTCGCCATTTGCACCAAACTGCCAAGCGGGCGAAACATCCTTTGGACCAGCCTGCAATACCCCGTCAAGGAATACCATGACACCATCGCCGTTGTTGGTGGCATCCTTGAGGAACGAGACATTGGTCTGATATACCTTCGTGGTTCCATCGGCCGTGTATTCAAGATTGATTGACCGAGCCTTCTTTCGATCCCTGAGTGCCCAGATACGCACGTAGGAACCGAATGGTGGGGGGTTGGTGAAGGTTACTTGGTGTGTTGTATCATCATAGGTATAAAGGGAGGGCACCTGCGCAACTCCGTCGAAAGTAACGAACACACCATCCTGTGAGGTCTCGGTGATGCCATATAGCTGATAAGTGGTCTGGATACCATCAGCAATCGTCTCTGATTTGCTGAATATCGGGGTGGAAATGTCTTCAAGCGTATGCACCCGCATCACCACCCCAGAAGAAAGAGCATCATCCAAGGTTAGATAGATGCCGGTGTTGATAGACCGGATCCCGAAATCAATATGCGATTCCTGCGTAACCCCATCCAATGTCACGATGGCGTTATCGGTATTCAGCTTCAATACTCCCGGGAGGACATACTGTCGGTCAACCCCGTTCAAGGTAATGTCATACCTATTGATGGTAGCATGTAGGGCATCAGTTGCATACATGATGAAGATGGACGACCCATCTGGCGGCGGGCTCGTGAAGATAACCTTGGTCCCGACCAGCCCTTCGGTCACGGTATATTCGTAATCTTTCACCTGCAATACATCATCTAGAAGGACGATCAGGCGCTCAGGCTCCAAGCCCTTGCGGTTCATCTCAAATTCAGTAGATGTTCCATCTCCAGCAAAGGTAAACACATACCGGAACGTATAAGATGCCCCGGAGCTATTGATACCCAATCGGTTAATCGAGTTCTTGGATTCGTTGCATGGAAGCAGCACGATTCGGTCTTGCAAGGACTTTCCAGTGACGGGATCGACTACAGCATCTGTGTTGGCAAGGACGAAATCCAGCTCCTCGGCAGATTCGAAACCAATCTGGAGGTTGCGGCTGATGATTCGCCAATTGTCCCCCGTGTTGGTATTCTCGATTTCGAAGCGAACCATCCACGAAGCATCCTTGCCGAGCCCGGAAGTATCTCCTTGGTTGGCAATGGAGAAATCACTAGTTGTATCGAGGTTTGAAGCGGAGATGAACAACCACTTGGCGTTGGTTTGATCCCAGCTCATTCCAAATGATTGCTTACGCGCCAGCCGGGACTCCAACTCTGTCCTCTCGGTGTCGGAGAGAATGGTTCTCATGGGCGGCAATACGGCGAATACCTGTTCCCCATCAACAATATCAACACCGCCAAGAGTGATGCCATTGGTGCCAGAACCGTCGCCCTTCACTTCCGTAACATAATAGACCGGACCATAATAGGATTTTGTGCGCAGGATGGAATCTGGGACGATCAGGGATAGCTCCCCTGTTGCATTCTGCCCAACTTTCTGTGAATTCCCCGAGGCTTCGATGTGACCTGATTTCTGATTTTCCCCTGTTGAATCCTCGCGCCACACATAGGTGGTGATGTTGGTCAAGGGGATCATCGGATAGGCTTCCCGATAGAGCAGATCCTTACCGGGATCATTCAGGATTGGCTGAACATACTTTGAGATGATGGTCGCCGTAGGAATGATCGACGTGTTGGCACTCACAACCTGCACGGTCGTCGAATAATCCTTGAAAATCCTCCCATCCGAGGCATAATGCTGCACGTTATCGTAGATCCCGGTAGCTTCATACAGGCGTGTATAGCGGGACTGACCGGCAAATGATCGGTTAACCACCTTGACCTTTCTGATGCTGTTATCCCGCAGATACATGTTGTTGTAATCAGCGGCCGTGATCATCCGGTTTTGCGTATAGAAGACCTTACCGACCCGATTACGGATACTGAGATTGGTTTCGCTGGGGATCCCAGCAGAAGTCACATCACCAAGTTCCAGCGTGAGCGTGAGTTTCTGCTGCCGTCCTTCTCTGTCCAGATATGGGATCGTTACCCGGATACCCTTGAAATCACTCTTGCGGAAATAGATGGGGTTCGGATAGGATGTCCGATACCAGATGCGGAAACGTCCTTGTGGAATCTGACCAAACGTCCCGTCCCCGAACCGGAGGCGTGCTCCGTCGTTTGGAAGGGTATCCACTTCATAGATCTTGTGTGTCCCGGAAGTTGAAGTGAAGGATACGCTTTCCCCATATACCGTATCAACTCGTTCCCAAACGTCAACGACGTTCTCATTTTGATCTAACTCGACAACAAAAATGTCTGTTTCGTTCACGTTAGTATTGAGATCAATGGTTTGCGATGCCAGTGGCTCGATGATCTCTACGTCATGATATGATAACTGTCCCTGCTTGAACGGAAGGTAGAACCCGGTTCCCGAGGAGTTGACTCCCGCACCGTCATCCCGGTAAGCCATGGAGAATACATTGTCCGGCAGAGGATCAAGCTCCTTGTAAACCCCGGTCTTCTCATCTACGACCCCGTTGTAGAGATCGAATGACATGCTGATCCCGTTGACAGAGGTGGTAAATGAATATACACCGCCCGGTGGAGCAACCGATGAGAGCAGATATGTCTCTGTGGTTCTCTGATTAGCAGTATATCGAGCAAATGGATACGAGAATTGCGTGCGCGGCAGAAATGCGTTGTTCAGGACCAGCAGAAATTGCTCGAACCAATCTTCATTCCTAGGATCAGCCCAGTAAATCGTTTTGGATGCCAGATTTTCGTCATTGGAATCAACAATATCTTGGGTGGTCTTCACAGCAACCACCTTCATGAATCCAGTGGCTGGCCTAACGCGGTTGACCTTGTAACCAACATTGTGCGCCAGTCGTAACAAACTCTCTCGCCGCTCGGCCAGTGGCAGCAAATTCTCCCGAGCATTCAGATCTACTCGATAGGAAACATTCTGATGCAACCATGCCAGAATCTCCACCATCATGATGAACTCGCTGGATGCAATCCAGTCATTGAACTCCTCGGGGAATGTCTGCCGGATATACTCTACCAACGCAGCGGTGAGAGTCTCGCTATCGTAGGCACGGAAATCCACGTTCTGGATTGCTTCGTAGATTCGCCGCCAATGTTCAGCTACAAACAGTGCGTTTTGTCTAAGTATTGCGCTCATGCTAGTATTTAGAGGTCAGCGATAAAGGTAGTGACCAACTTGGCTGTCAGATCATCCTCTAAAAATTTGACGACAATTTCAGCGCTTATATCGTGCTCGCGGGCTGCCACAGAGATATTAACCAACTCAACACGAGGATCTGAATTAACCACCCGGGTCAATTCGTTACGAACAACCTTCTCGGCATCAATTGGAGGGAGATCCAGAATCATGTCATGGATACTCGTCCCGAACTCCGGGCGTTCTACGCGCTCACCCTTTCTGGTATGGATGTGATTCAGAAGATCTGCCAAGATCAATTCGTGATTCGTAGTCAGGGTATCTACCGTCAACTTTCCC
>RFGN01000240.1 GCA_003696645.1 Gammaproteobacteria bacterium
CTTGCCTCGCCCTGCTGAACTGCCTTACGCTACGCTTCAGGCCGCCCAGCAGGGCGGCTACAACCGCCGGAACTCTAACTTGACCGGTGGACCACCCTAATGGGGCAGATCATACCACTTGCTTCACCGCGAGCTAGCCGCCTAAACTGAAAACAACAGACGAGGACAACACTCCAAACGATCAAGCACCCAGTCTGTGCCAAATGTCCTGACGACGGACAGATAGGAGAATTGCCCCATGCCTCTGTTAGAAGGATGGCCTAAAGATTGGGAGATAGGTGGCGCGGTGGTCGTATTTGGGCAGCCGCATAGGACCCGTCCAGAAATGAATCGTGCGATTGGCTCCTTGTTAGGCCTTGCCGTTGGCGATGCGGTTGGGACGACTTTGGAATTCAAGCCCCGTGACACCTATCCGCCGCTTGAAGACATGATTGGAGGCGGCCCTTTCGGTTTGGATGCGGGACAGTGGACCGACGACACATCGATGGCGCTGGCGTTGGCCGATTCCTTGATCGAAGCCCCTGATTTTGATCCGGCGGACCTCATGCGTCGATTTGTTGCTTGGCGTGATGAGGGTGAATATTCCTGCACCGGAAGATGTTTCGATATTGGCCGTACGGTCAATTCTGCACTTAATCGATGGCAGAATACTGACGACCCTTATGCCGGTTCCATTGATCCTAATTCAGCTGGCAATGGATCCTTGATGCGGCTCGCGCCGGTCGCCATTCGCTATTGGAACAATCCAGAAAAGCGGCGCGCAATCGCTGCCGCCCAAAGCCGCACAACACACGGTGCGCCCGAAGCCATTGATGCATGCGTGGCCTATGCAGACCTCATCGCTGATGCGATCGATGGCATGCCGATTGAACAGGTGCTTGCACCCCGCGAGGGCGGATATGCGGGCCGCATTGCCGAAATTATCGCAGGAAGCTGGCGCAACAAACCTAGGAGCAAAATAGAGTCTTCGGGCTATGTCGCCCATTCGCTCGAAGCGGCGCTCTGGTCGGTCGGCACAACGTCGGATTTCAGAGAAGCTATTCTTGCTGCAGCCAATCTGGGCGGTGATGCTGATACGACAGCCGCGATCGCAGGGCAGCTTGCCGGAGCGCTCTATGGCGCAAATGGCATTCCTGACGACTGGCTAGAAAAACTGGCCTGGAGAGACATCATAGGCAGCAAAGCGCGACAATTGTTCAAGGCTTCCCTTGTGTCTGATTCCAGCCGTTGATCATTGCTCGCGAATAGCCTTCTTGAAGATTTCTTCGGCTTCTTTGTCGGTCCAAGCAAACCGCTCCGGGCGCAAGGCCAAGGCCTGGGCAGAAACGAAACCATCCGGCACAAGCTCCACTTCACCGCGCCAGCGATAGGCAATCAAGGGGCCACCCTTGCCAGCGCTGTAGTCAACGCAGGCAATCTTGGGGGTTAGCAATCGCGGCTCACCTGTCATCCAGTAATGTCCGATGAACAACGGCTTGCGATTGTCATAGCCTGGAAGAACGCCTTCGGGCAGGGGAGCATCCAACGCGGAGACTTTGGGCAAAGGTGCCATGGCTGCCCTCGCATAGCTTGCGGGCGGCTGATACCACCATTTTAGCCTAACGCTGTGCCGCTTGTTCCCATCCTTGTCAGGAAATGAAATTCCGGCTGGGAGATCGATCTCAATCCCCTTGAGAATGGTTTCGACCGCGCTGAAAAGCTCGTTTTCCTTTGGTCTTGAGCCATCGCAAGCGATGGAATTGGACTTGCCGACAGTCGCAGTTGCGATCTGGTCCCGGGTCAGCCTTTCATCGACGAGAGAATGCTTCAAGACTTCCAGCGAAGAGGGGTCCCAGCAAGCGTGGATCACCCTCAATTCGGGCAGATCAAGCCAAAGCGGCAAGGTCAGGAACCAGTCGACGATTTCGGCATGACGCTCGCTACGTTCGCCCACCTGAGCAAGGAACTCTTTATGCTGGTTTCGGTTCTTACAGTTATCGGGACGATGGCCCATATGCCATGAAATCGCATTGAGTTCGTGATTGCCCATCACCGCAAGCGCACGCCCAGAATCGATCAGGCTGCGTGCGGTGGAAACGACTTCCATCTGCCCTTCACCTCGGTCGATGAAGTCGCCCAGAAAAATGATCATGCGGTTCTGTGGAGAAGACCACCCGCCGCCGGCGCGGCGATAACCCAGCTTTTCGAGCAAGTGGTTCAGCGCATGGGCGTTGCCATGAATATCGCCGATGATGTCGTATTCCATAACGCTCTCCCGACGATCAATTTTGGTTCGGTGCAATCCAATGAGCAAGAGCGCGAGGTGGCCAAATCAGACCTCAACCCTTTCCCACTCCAGCCAGTCAGGTTCGGGGCGACCGGTTGCATAGGCGAGCATTGCTTCTGTCACCAATTCGCGCGTCAGATACCAGCCGCGATGATGCGGCTTTTTGAATATGCGCTCCATCAGCGATGGATCCATGCTGCTTGCCTTCCACTGCTCCATTGGCTCGAGCGCGCGATAATGGTGATCTCCATCCCCTTCGCGCTTTTCCAGCAACCAGCCAGCATGGCTAGAAAGGCATTGCATGAAGTATTGACCAGAGCGCGCTAATACCATGAATGGGTCCGACGGCGCTTGTTCGGTTTGCTCAAGCAGCAACGGAATCGCTTCGGCAAGACTTGGAATACCACCATCGGGCCGGTGTAAATCGCTAAGACTGAAATTCGGATACCAGCCGAGAACTACCTCAATTTCCATGATAGTGACCCTGGGTTCAATATGGAGGCTAATGGCAGCAAATCAATGATATCGCTGCAAGACGAACTCCCAC
>RFGN01000241.1 GCA_003696645.1 Gammaproteobacteria bacterium
GATTAAGGCTGGCCCGGAGGTTTTTGCCCAGGAAATAGGGATCGGTAATTCGAGCTGTATAATTCTTGGTCTGGGCGCCGAACGTCCCATTCAGGCTTCCCTCATATCCATGGCCAAGAATGTTATTATCTGAAATCTTCGCATTGAAAAAGACCTTCTCAACCTGGGAATAACCCATGCCAAACGTAAACGATCCCGACTTGTTCTCTTCGAGATCGACCTTCATTTTCACCTTGTTCGGATCACTTCCTCGGGGAAAGGAGAAACGGACATCCTTGTACAGTCTCGATTTGTTCAAGGCTTTCCGCGAACGATTGATTTGGCTTGCCGAGTACCTGGCTGCTTCAGACTGTTTCAACTCCCGTCGCACAACCGAATCGTCCGTTTTTTCATTCCCTGAAATCTCAATCCGTTCAACATATACTTCGTGACCCTTTTCAATGTCAAAGCTGATATCGACAACATGCTTTTCCATGTTTCGACGAAACAGCGGCGTCACAGTAGCAAAAGCATACCCCTCATCGCCAACCCTCTCGGAAATGGCGTTGATCGATTCACGAAGCTTCTGCAACGAATAGATATCACCCTTCTCCAGGGAGACAAGGCCAAGAAGGGTTTTTTCATCCGGAACAATGTCTCCCTTCAGATTCAGTGAGGAAACCCGGTATTGAGTTCCTTCGTCAATGGCGAAGGTCAGATCGAAATGGCGCTTGTCCTCGCTCATGGACAGACGGGTCGATTCAATCTTGACGTCAAGATATCCGTTATTCTGATAGTGCTGTAAGAGAAGCTGACCATCCGCTGCAAATCGTTTTCGATCAAACACATCGCGATCCGTAAACCAAGTCACGAGGCTGGATGTTCTGGAGGCGATAACATCGGCAAGTTCGGCATCCGTAAATGCCTTGTTGCCGATAAACTTGATGCGCTGAATTCGGGTTATGTCGCCCTCATCGATCACGATATCCAGGTTAACTCGTCCATCCTTCAGCGCGTGTGGAATGAAATCGACCTGGACCTGATAATAGCCTTTTTTCAGATAGCCCTTGCGGATCGTGTTGCGATCGGCATTCATCAGCGTCGGACTGAGCACATAGCCGGGCTTGAGTTTCAGGCGAAGCTTAAGGTCCTTGCTCTTGACCTCCTCATTGCCGATCAGGTTCACCTTGGCGATGAGCGGATATTCCTCGACACGAACCTTCAGCCGCACGCCCTGTTCGGAA
>RFGN01000242.1 GCA_003696645.1 Gammaproteobacteria bacterium
ATATTGTTGCCGCTTACCGCCAAGAGTTTGGAATTCGCGGTAATACCGGTCAGGCTGCTGAATAATGCGGTCTGTAACGCCATGTCTTACTCCTGCGTATATCGCCTTCAAACGAGTATAGATAAGTACAATTCGTATTAATATTGGCCTTTACCGTTGCTCGATCAGTTTCCTGATAGACGCGTTCTCGATGGCCTGTAATCCGTCAAGGCTTGAGGGCGTCTTCTTCGACCGTTCTACGTCTGGGTCAGATTCACTATGGGTATTTGTGTCGAGATTCAGTTCCGGGATCTCATTCATGGCTGGCATCTCGGTTTTGGCTTCTTCCAACAGGGACTCGAAACTACGCGATTCGATCGGTTCTCGAATCGGCCTGGTATTCTGCTCTGTCGAAACCGGCTTGACAGCCGGCATGAGCAATCTCAACAGATCACCACTATTCGACACGCGCTGAGTCTCCAGACATTGGGTGAATCAGTCATGTACCTCGGCAAAGCGTTTCACAGATCCTGCGGATAATCTCCGCCCGGTGTCCAGCTCAAGGATCAGATCATCATTTTCCGTTTCAACACTGGTCACGATTCCCTCGATAAGCGTGTTGTTTTCGTCAAAGCCGCTGACCATCTTGCCGATCAACGCGCTGGAGTTCAGGATGATCAGGTTGCGAAGCAATTGCTGAACAACCTGCGTGTCAAAATCGCCCAGATTTTCCACATCGGTCAGGCGCGACGCTTCCAACCGTGTACCGTCGTCCAGCTTCAGGATCGGCTTACCGTTCTCAATAACGACTGAGCGGACGATACCATTGACCGATCGGTTATCCGCTGTCAGCCCGGCGACACGCTGGCCGATAAGCCCACTGGCGGACGAGATCGCGTTCTGATCCACCATGGTCTTGAGTTGATCCTGAAGGTTGATCTGGCTTTCAATATTTCTCAGGCTGGAGAGTTGTTCCAAGATTGCCGCCGAGTCATTCGGCTCGAAGGGGTCTTGTTGCGTTAACTCCGTTACGAGGATATTCACAAACTCCTCGCTGGATAATTCCGCAAAGGCATTGTTGCTCGTGTTAGATTGGGCAACCTGTGAAGCTGCTATCCCACCGATCGCTCCTGCTGACATCGCTTCGACTCCTTATGCACGACCCCGATTTCAGGCCGCGTCGTTCATGGCTTCACTGAACTCACGCTGCTGCTGTTCGCTCGATTCCCTGCCTCGTCCTTGTTGTTGGTGGGCAAAGGAGCCTCGGCTCCGTCCGTCGTCGGACCGGGCATCCGTATCACCTTGTGACTGCTGATGAAGAGACGAGCCGGACGTCGAGTGCATGGTATGAACACCCAAACGCTCAACATTTAAGCCGTGCTGCTCCAGGGCGGTACGCAGATGGCTGATCTGCTGATGCAACAACGAACGGGCCGATTCGGTTTCGGCAT
>RFGN01000243.1 GCA_003696645.1 Gammaproteobacteria bacterium
CTGGCGCAGATAGACATTGGCGATGGCATTGAGGATGGCCACGGCACGATCGGCATCGGGATCTTCCAATGTCAACAGGAAAACCCCGGTTTTCTTGCCCTTTTCAGAGACCTTCAATGTCTTCTGCAGGGTCTTTACGGCCGTCAGCCAGCCGGTTTTCTTCAGGTCAAAACGGGTGCCGGTACGGGCAATCAGTTCTGAGACATACAGACTGATGCCATGACCTTCGGCGACCCGACCAATCTGACCTTCGAGAAGCATTTCCCCCTCCTCATCCAGAAGCCGATAATGATTGCTGGCCTGGGCCACCAGCGTCAGGGGCTGTCCCAATAATGCCTGCGGAACCTCAAGACGATGGATTCGAACCCTCTCTCCGCCCCAGGCAAAACTTTTCAGGCCCAAAAGGGGTTGGGCCGGGGTCTTGCCAGAATAGCGTCGCGCCATCCAGTCACCGATTACCGGAAAATAGTGTGGTGATGCCTGAATATCCAGGTGCAATTTCTCCACTACCTTGCCCTGCACTGCCCGGGAGCGGATGATCTCGATCTCGGTGGCGGCCGGAGTCTCACCGCTCAGCAGTGTATCCAGTTCCGACAGACTTCCCAGGCTGCTGGTCTTGTTTTCCGCCTGCAACAGGGCATCGGCCTGATAGATCGGGGTGGCAAACAGCGCATAGGCGCCAGCCAACAACAGGACACATACGGTGATACCGATAATGGTCCACAGGCCTTCGCGCAGGGTCGCCATGATCTCCATCAGGGAGATTTCGTCCTCTCCCATACCAGGCAGCGCCTCGATAAAGCGCTGGCTGGTTGAAGAAGGGGCCTCGGTCATCTTTTCATCTCCTCAATCAGGCCCTATTCATCGGGCCAGCGACCGGATCAGGGCGATGGACTGGATTGTACCCTGCAGCTGGTTCAGCACACGCCCCCAGCGAACGATCCCGGCGGCCGAAACAAAGACTACATCATGTGGCTGCAGGGCAAACTGGTCAGCAAGAATCAGCGCATCCGGCGAACTGGCTTCAAGCTGGAAGATGCGGGGTTTCTGCAGATCTGGTTGTTTGGCCTGCCACCACTGACCACTGCGGATCACATAGATATGTTTCGGATTGGAGGTGGCCATGTCCACACCACCGACCTCGCCCAGTGCCTCGGCCAGCGTCATGCGGCCTTTCAGCATGCGCAGGGCATCCGGTTGGCGAACCTCGCCCATCACGAAGACCTTCTTGCCGAAATTGTCCGGGATATTGAGCACATCGCCATCCTGCAGCAGGACATTCTGGCTCAGGTCACCACGATCGATCATGGCCTGTACATCAATCCGGTAGGTCTGTCCCTTGCGGGTAAGGGTCACATTTTCCAGATCCGCCGACGAGCTGCTCAGTGCACCGCTGCCAATACGCCCTCCGCCAGAGGCCTGCAAGGCATCCAGAACGGTGAGGCTGGCATCGGTAATCGGGATCACCCCCGGTTTCATCACCTCACCGGTTACATACACCTTCTGGCTGCGAAAGGCGGCAACGCGAACATCAATCTGCGGGTTTTCGATATAGCGTGCCAGACGCCGTGTCAGCAGGGCGCGGATCTCCTCCAGGGTTTTACCGGAGACATGGACCGTTCCTATATACGGATAGAAGATGGTGCCATCCTGCCGAACCAGATTGCCGGTATCACTGGCATCCCGAAACTGCCCGGCAGGAGTGGTCAGCTCGGGATGGTCCCAGACCGTGACCTGCAGGATATCCTGCGGTCCGACCCGATACTCGGGTTTTTTCCCCTGTTCTGGCAAGATGTTGGGGGTATCCTGTGCGTTCCTGGCCGCTCTGGCCATATCAACGATCAGACTGGCATTGATGGGTTGCAGACGGATGGCCTGGTTATAGGCCTTCTCGACTTCAACATCCTGCCGACGTTCCAGGTCCAGCGGACCGGTCTGCATGCGCATGCCGGTGCATCCGCTCAGAATGAGAGTCAGCAGCAGCCCGCCAAGCAGCCCTGGTAAATGAATATCCCTTTGCCACATCATAAAGCCGCTATTCTAACCTTTCTTGCCAGCTTGCAACAGATTCCTCTATCAGATCAAGGATCCTTTCACAGTATTCCGGTGATTTTCTGTAGGGGTCGGGGATCTCCTGATCCAACCAATGGCCCAGACGATAGACCCGTCCACGAGACTCGGGCGCCAATGCATGAATCTCATTGACATGCTTCTTTTCCATGACCAGAATCAGATCGGATCGGGCAGTCATCTCGCGAGTCAGTTGACGGGCTCTATGCCCGGAAAGATCCAGCCCGCGCTGCCGCATCAGCTCAACTATTGGTGCAAAGGCGGCATGATCGACCAGGGCTGCAATCCCGGCCGAACTGACCTCATGGTCAGGGGACAGCCTATGTCGCAACATCGCTTCAGCAGCCGGGCTGCGGCAGATATTGCCGATACACACCACCAGTATTCGTTCAAACTTCATCTGCAAGGCTATCCCTGATATTGCACCCCGAAGGACAACAGGCCGAAGGGGTGCCTGAAGGTATGATTGTTGCGGCGATTATACAAAAAGGGCTTATCTCCCAGCACAAAATGCTGCGAGGCATGGCCCTGAACAAAAAACCGCCACGAATGGTTTGGGCTCCAGAACAGATAGCCGTCCAGGGTCATATTGTGATCATAGTCTACAAAGCCCTTTCGAGGCAGATAATCATGCCGGTTGATGTGAAAATGCTCCAGGTCAAACGCGATCTGCCACGTCGGCCGAATGGACCAGTCTGCACTCAGATTCAGTACCACCTGCTTTTCCTTCCAGGGGGTAGATTGAGGGATTTGTTGCGCCGCCAGCAATGCCGTTACCAACCTGTCATGGGACAAGGTGCGCGATTCGATAGTCATGTCCCGATATTCAGCCCCGAAGTACAGGACCCAATCACACGAAAGGGTTGATCGATGTCGCACGGCCAACAACCAGCCTCTATCTCTTGCCGAGCTACGAAACAGGGCGGTGCCGGGTGCGGCGGTCAAGGTGACCCCGCCCTGTTTCAATTGGGTCACTGTTTCTGATCGAGTGCGATGTCCAAGATAGCCAACCTCAAGGGCATCGTCGGGAAATGACTGTCCACGCCAACGGGGTCTCCAGTGAAAACGGATCTCTCCGGCCTGGTATTCCGGAGACAAATGCTTCGGTGGATCTGGCCTGCTGATCACCTGTTCGCCCTGTTCCAGCCAAAACCGCAAGGCCGTGCCCTTCCACCTGAGAGGTTGTTGACTGCCAAGCCGTAAACTGGACCAACGCCTGATTTTGGAGCGGCTGCCAGTGTTGTTCTGATAATCAAGAAAATCCAGGGCAGGATCGAAATAGTCACGGCGTGCCCAATACGTTCTTGAGGGCTGTTTCGCCTGAATGACAGGTCGATCCAGGACTGCCTGCCTCTCAGAATCCGAGAGAGGCAACATTTTTTCCTGGGACCAGGTGATGACGGGGAAAAGTACAAGCCATATAGCAGGGTAATGTAGGATTCGCATCACCCAATTGTACCTGATCGGCAGAGGTCTCTCTGCCGATCAGTCGGAAAATCTGGCTATCAATTCAGCGTGATATCGCCGAAAATATGGCGTCCGTGTACATCCCTGGTCTCAGAAAGCGGCAAGAAGGACTGGATGCCGGTATTGCTCGCATTGGCCAAACCCAGGTTGACACTGATCGCGATTTCACAATGCAATGTGGTGGCCACACCAAAGAAATCCAGCATGGTCTGGCCCACAACATTGGCCTTGTTTTGTACCAGGGTGGCCAGACTGTTGGCATCAAGACTGGTTTCACCACTGGTATCTGTGGTCAAAATGGTATTGGCAGTCAGGTTGGTCAATACGCCACTGATGTGGGTTTTGGCCGGCGTACTGCCGTTGTAGCTGAAGATTGCGCCTGCAGGAACGGACAATTCAACCTTTCCTGTCCCAAATGTATCCACCCTGATGGGAGAGATAACGCCCTCCAGGTACCGATTGCGATCATACTTGTCCGTGATCTTGAAACCCATGGACGAATTGATGGTCTGTTGTTTATTGCTGTTGAAATCAAGCAGGGTAAACTTGAAGACCACATCATCCTTGTTTACAGGGTTCGCCAGAGCAACTTTCCCGGTTGCATCAACTGTCCCGATTACCGGGTTCAGACTACCGACAGTAAAGGTATTATCCTTCAATGCAAAACCGGTGCTGGCGGTCGGCGGAAAATCGTCCAGGTCCTGGCCTTCGTCATCCAGATCGATCTGGGAGATATCGGAGTGTTCCCCTTCTTTCGAGAGCTCGTCTTCAAGATTTTTCAGCAGCGTTGCTGTCTGGTTTTTTACCGTTTTGATGGCATCATTGATTGCCGCCACAAGATCCACGCTCGGATCATTGGAGGTAGTTCCAATCGGGTCGCCATTATTGATGTCCTGAGCCACATTTTTGGCAAACTCTTTCAGGCTCGTCACTGAACCATTATTGATCAATTCGGTTACAACGGCCGAGGCAATCAGAAGATCTGCACCATGCCTTGAATCAATCGGGTTGACCAGATTCAGGTCGGAGGGCTCAACGTCATCACCATGTTGATCTCGGGTAGAAATCCGAAAGGCCTGCATGACCAACAGCCCATCTGACTTGATCTCCTGCTCAAGCTGCTCGCTGGTCAGGCCAGGCTGATTGGCCAGGCGGAGCTTGACCAGCTCTGTCTGAACCGTAGTGATTGGATTGATGTGGGCGAGAGATCTGATTCGATCCGCTTCGGTTACAATCAAGCTGGTGGACTGTGCCGAATTTGAAGGGATACCGGTCAATTCATCAATATAATACCCCGTGACCACCACCTCAAACGGGCCTTTCACACTCTCTGGGATCGTTACCGAATAGTGACCCAGGCTATCGGATACTTCTCCGGATGCCACTGAAACACCTGTCTCAAGGTCGAAGACCTCAACTGTGGAACCCGGTTGATATAGCCCCTTTGAGGCCAGCCCAGCAAGAGGGGCAGGATTCTGGCTAACGCTTTCTCCCCCACATGAAACAAGAACCATTAAACACAACAGCGTTAATACGCTATTGACTGTATTTTTCAGGGTATTCATTGGCTGATTCTCTCTGTTTTCAACAACATGGTCGAGTCTAGGACTGTGAAATCCTCGAATAAAGCCTTTTGGGGGCTAACGGTATCATTCACCTGACGAATCGAGTTTACAGGAGCATTTTGAAATAACGCTTAAAAGGTATCAGATAGTTGCATGATTCCATTATATCGGCAAACTTGAGCCTGGCGTTTTCATCTTCGACCGCTTCCGGCCAGCATTCTTCATGAAGCAGGCAGGGTGGGCATAGATGATGTGCCTCGATTTTTATCGGGTGGAAGTCTATAATCAGCACAATTTTTCACAATACATGGATGACCGGGGAGGGTACAGATGTACAGGAATCTGCCAGAGAGAATTGGACATTGTCTCATTACAGGCAGCTTATTGCTTGCCAGCTTGCCGACTCATGCCGCAGAACCTGCCCAGTTCAGTGGCTATATAGATGCCATGTATGTGGCCAATAGCTCTATCACGACTGGTCCCGAAAACACCTTCAATACTGAGGCCGAGGCCGATGCATCGGGCTATCTGCATGATATCAGCGGTCGCATTGATCTGGATATGGACAAGAATGGCCAGATTTCAGTAGAACAGGTCTTTGGATCCTGGGTAGCCAATGAACAGTTCACCTTGAATGGCGGACGCATGAACAGTCCCCTGGGTCTTGAGAAAGAGGATCGTCCGAATCTGCTGGACAGTATCACACATGGCCTGATCTATCGTGAACTGGATGCCCAATCACCCACCCTGCCTGGAAACAACCTGGATGGCGTCACGGGAGACTTTGATATGGAGATCGGCACTCTGACATTGGGCATCATCGACGAACCGCATTCTGTTCCTGAAAAAAACGCCTATCTGGTCAGTGCAGTATTGGCCCCCAATGAGATGGTGGAGATTGAACTCAACTATCTGTCCCAGGAAGACCCAACAACCACCGAATTGACCTCGGCTGGTGACAACAAAAGTCTTGCTGGTCTTTCCTACGGTGACATGGGTGATATCAATGTTACTGTCACCCTGGCCAATCTGACCCTGGCCGCCGAGGTGGCCTCCGGAACCGAAGTGGTCAATCTGATGTGGGGAATCCACGGCATTCTGGACATGACTGATAGATTGTCAGGTGCGATACGTTATGAAAGTGTCAACTTCGATAGCCTGCCTACCTCAACCACCGGTGTCAGCTATAGCAGGAAGGATCTGACACAATGGACTGTCAGCGGGACTGTGGCGTTGACCGACCGACTGGATATGGTAGGCGAGATCAGCATACTGGATAATGGGTCTGTCGAATCAAAATCCGGTCTGCTGGATTTTGTGTTGACCCTGGGTGACTACAACTGAAAATCGGTTGTTGCCTGCCCAGCCAGTTCTTTATGTATCAGGCCGGATTGGAATCCTCGATGAAGAGATATTCCAGTGAAAAGGTCTTTGCCAGATGTTCGCCCAGTGCCTGGACTCCATATCGTTCAGTGGCATGATGTCCTGCAGCAATATAATGAATACCCAGCTCTCTTGCAAGGTGAGTGGTCTGCTCAGAGATCTCGCCACTGATAAAGGCGTCCAGTCCCCGTTCTGCAGCTTCAATGATATAGTGTTGAGCACCACCCGTGCACAAGCCGATACGCTTGATTTCATGATCGCCAGCGCAAATGATCAATGCCTGGCGCCCCAGTTGCCTTGATACGAATCTTCCAAGGTCACCAATACTAACCGCTGTATCAGTCTCACCATATAACCCTATGTCCACTGCTTCATGCCTGCAAAAGGTGCCCGCAGGGCGGATATTCAACCGTCTGGCCAGCTGCGCGTTGTTTCCCAGTTCAGGGTGGGCATCCAATGGCAGATGATAGGCCATAAGGGCCATGTCATGATGAATCAGGCTGCGGATTCTTCGATACTTGATTCCTGTCAGGGTCGGGGCTTCATTTTTCCAGAAAAAACCATGATGGACCAATAGGAGATCTGCCTGTGCATCGGCAGCAGCATCAATCAGGTTTTGACTGGCTGTGACTCCTGCGACGATTCTCTTTATATTCTGCTGGCAGGTGACCTGAACACCATTGGGAGCGTAGTCCTTAAACTTTTCTATTTCCAGCAGGTCATTGGTATAGTTTGCAATCTGATCAATTGTGGACACGTATCGGTCCCTCCAAATTATGGTACATTATGATGATGAAAAAGATCCTGATCCGTCTCTTCGATGCGGCCATATTCGGTCTGGCCGGAGCCTTTGTTTTCTTGCTGATATTCGACCCTGCTGCTCTCAAGAAACACCGTATCACGACAGCCTCCACACCTGGGACACTGATTCAGAAGGCTGCCAGTCAACCCGCTAGAAAAACCCTGAACACGCTGTCCTTTGCTGCAGCCATTGAGCAGGCGTCTCCATCTGTCGTCAATATTTATACTACAAAAATCATTCAACGACGACTGAACCCTTTGCTCAATGACCCTTTTTTTCAGCGATTCTTCGGCATCAACCCGGACCTGTATCAACAGCAGAAACAATCCAGCCTCGGCTCGGGCGTGATTGTCAGTGAAAAAGGATACGTATTGACCAATTATCATGTGATTGCAGATGCCGATGAAATACTGGTCGCACTGGGTGATGGACGATCCGATTCTGCTCGAATTGTGGGGGTAGACACTGAGACTGATCTTGCGGTTCTAAAGCTTTCTCTTGGAAGGCTGCCAGCCATCACATTTGGTGATTCAGATGCGATTCGTGTTGGTGATCTGGCTTTGGCCATCGGCAACCCATTTGGTGTAGGACAGACAGTAACCATGGGAATCATCAGCGCACTGGGGCGTCATCATCTTGGCATCAATACCTACGAAAATTTCATTCAGACTGACGCCGCGATCAACCCCGGCAATTCTGGTGGTGCCCTGGTAAACTCCAATGGTGAACTGATCGGGATCAACACGGCCATTATCTCTAAATCCGGTGGCTCTCAAGGTATCGGCCTCGCCATCCCGGCGAATCTTGCTGCCAATATCATGACGCAGATCGTCAAGCATGGAAAGGTTCTGAGAGGCTGGCTTGGTATAGAGGTTCAAGACCTGACGGCTGAGCTGGCTGAATCATTTGGTCTGGATTCCATAAAAGGAACCCTGATTGCCGGGGTTCAGGCACACAGCCCCGCCTATGAAATGGGTTTGTTGCCTGGTGATATAATCACGGCAATAAACGGAGAGGAGGTC
>RFGN01000244.1 GCA_003696645.1 Gammaproteobacteria bacterium
AAAAAAGAATTACATCCAGAAACGCTACAAGGAAGTGGTGCGTATCCTCGAATCGCACGTGATCGACATGGATCAGGACGCCATTGATCAATGCCTGGAGTTCATGCTGGCCCACAGCAAGAAAAAGGAAAAAGTCAGGGACATTCTTGAGCGGTTCGTCATTCGCGAATCCGACCTCAAGGTTCTGACACGCAGCCTGGACCTCCTCGCCGACGAGCAGCACGCGCATCACAACAAGGAAGTCCTGGAGTCCTGAGAAGAAAACAGCATCCACTCGATATCGGAGGAAACATGAAAGCACTGATCGTTCTGCTCATTCTGACCATCACCGGCCTTGCTGGCTGGAACCTGTATCATGGCAAACCGGTGACCTCCATACCTTTCACGGATAACGACATCAGTGAAACAGCAGAGAAGTTCGGACATTCAATCGTTCACAGTGAGCCTGCCCAATCGCTGAAGGAGAAAACCAGCGAGGCGTTCGACAAAAGCGCGCGGGCCGTACGAGAGTTTGGTTCTGATGTTGCCGACCGTGTGAAGGATTCAGCGAGCAATGCGGTGGACAAAGCTCGCAAGACGATAGCAACAGGAGTTCAGAACACCCGTAAGAAAGTCCACCCGACCAATTCACAACAATGAGCAAGCGACTGGCCCCTGTAGGGACACTATCAAGCGGCGAAAGCCAAAGGAGAGAAAAGATGACCATAATTAGAAACCTGACAATCTGTATTGCGCTTTCCGTCATCGGGAGCACATCGGCTTTTGCAGGCAAGCCTGGAGAGGTCGTGGAATGGCATGGTGCCGGCGGTGTCAATTGGAGCACGGGCAAAGTGTTTGCCGAAGGGGTCGGCGTACCGCCGGAATGGGCGAAATACGAAGCTCAGAGACACGCCCTGGCCTGTCGGGCCGCCATCGTGGATGCGCAACGAAACCTGCTGGAAAGCACGCAAGGCGTACGTATCCAGTCTAGCACCATTATCAAGGGAGGCGCTCGCATTCAAACAACCACCC
>RFGN01000245.1 GCA_003696645.1 Gammaproteobacteria bacterium
GGAACGGATGGCCTCGGTATCCACCGGAATGAATCTGTCGGAGCGACCGAGAATCACGGTTTCCGCACCCAGACGTTCCAGAGCCTCGCTCAGGATGTCTCGGGCCACGCTGGAATGCTGGTAGATTCCTATCCGCAGGCCTTGCAGGAATTCTTCGCCAAAGAAGTCCACATAGCGGGCGATGTACTCCTCCCTCGCTTCCCCAACCACGCGCGGCAGGGAAAACGGCTCGACCAGCATGTCAGCCGCGTCAAACGCGAAAGCAGGAATATCGACCGAGATTGCCCTGATCGCCTGCTCATCCGCCTTGAGTATCTCCCCGCCCGGCCGGTAGAACTTGATGCCGTTGCGGTTCTTGGGGATATGGCTACCGGTCACCATGATTCCTGGAATTCCACGCTTCATTGAACAACAGGCCAGAGCCGGTGTGGGAATATGCCCGCAATTGAGAATTCGGCACCCCGAATCCGCAATGGCCCGGCCGACCGCGGCCATGATCCGGGGCGTGCTCTCCCGCAGATCCCCGGCCAATGCGACGTTATCATCCGGCTTCAATTCGCCCAGGGAAAAAAGATACTGAAGGAATGCGCGTGCATAGGCATAGCAGATCAGATCGGTCATGTCCGAAGCCAAACCACGCGCTCCGCTTGTACCGAATCCAACCCCACTTTCCTCCATTAGCGTTTCAATCCGAACTACCTGGCCTCCCATTTGTGCCCCCTTCATGATTAACTCGGGCAGCCAATGATGAACGAAACACAAATTCTAAGCCATGGTCGGGATATTAATCTGCGTGGGACCTGGTTGCCTCCGCCGAGCTTCTAGGGTCGCCAATTGATACTGACATCATCCTTTGAAAACGAATTCAGAAAAGCCAGCACGAAAATCACCCAAGCCAAACCATCGACAGCCCGTGAAGGATGTTCCACGGCAAGATGATTGCCCAACACGATAAGCAAGGCCAAGGGAGCCATCCTGACTGCAAAATGAAGGATTCCTGAGAAACTCAGATCAATATTTTCTAGATATTGCAGATATTGCACTATGAACATACCCCCATCTAGTAAATGTCTGACAGAAGACA
>RFGN01000246.1 GCA_003696645.1 Gammaproteobacteria bacterium
AGGAGTTACATAACCTATCCATCGGCAATTTAAGCACTCACATATATTGCCCTGGATATCAAACCTAAATGTCCCACAACGGGGACAATCCGGAATCACAATCAATTTTGCCATATCAATCTTCTATTCCTCTTTTTTGCCCTCTTTCTCAAGTTTAGGCCGGCAAGCTTGGGTCTGCCGGCCTTTTCTGTCATTTATTATCGCTCATCCCGCCATGTTTATCAATAACCTGTTGGACAATGCCAACAGGCACATACGGGTATACGGTCAATGTTAGTTCGACAGGATCTTCGGCATATTCCGCCAAGAGAGGGTCCGGCTCCGATGGATACCCTACCTCGACATGGGTATAAGGCCCCACGTCATTCCGAGGGATGCAATAGTGTCCACGAGACGCCTGGATACTTATTTTAAAGCCATCCGTACAAGTAATTTGTGGCTTGACTAATTTATCCCTGTTCTTGAATAGAAATTCTTGTAGATCCACAATGGCCTCCTTAGCTCCGTAAAATGACCAGGAAGAGGGCAGGTCTCTCCCCAATACATGAAATCAATCAACGTAGCCGTTGCGCGGGATGGGATGCTCAAGTCGGAAGATCCGACCAAGCCGCACTGGAATAACCATATTTTCGTGCTCCGGATGCGTGAATTCTAGTGCACTCTGTGTCCCATCCGAACACACGAAGGAGATGGCGCGGCCATCTCGGTACAGAGGTCCCCACGTATACACATCTTCGACCACGTGGTCGAAGATGTGGTAACGATGACGGAAAGCACGACCAACAGGAAACTCCTCTGGCCGCGCCACCAAGGAGATGGACAGATTCCCCTGGCGGCAGACCGGTGTATAACGCCGCTCCATCAGCCGCTCAGCACTACACAGATGACAAACCGGTACTGTTTCGCCGGCATCAACATAGATCGGATTTCCAAAAACTGCAATGATTCGGTAAGTGGAACATTGAGCAAAAATCAATGGTCGGTCAGACGCCTCACACAGTTCGTCCAGCACAAATGTGTTGCCTTCCCAAACAACAATAGTCCAATTGTGTACTAAAGCCCACAGGTGGGGGTTATAAGCTGCATGGGTGAGACGCCACGCTCGAACCCAGCGCTCAGTGAACCCGCGCGGTTCCCACGCGGTTTGCCAGTCGTGCCCACCGGCACGGCTGGAATACAAATCTACGTTGACCCAGAGATAATCATCATCTCGATATGCATTCCGTGTGGTGGTCCGGTATCCCAGATCATATCGGGCACCCAGGCCAACGGCCTGGGTCTGGAGAACGTGGGCATTCCGGCACGCGTTAATCTCTGCTATGCCGGTCCGGATACTACCGGTGGCAGCATCTACATCTACATCCAAAACATTCACTCGATAGATCATTTTTGTTCCTCCATTCACTTCATTGATTCTACGCTCATCAGGCCGGCCCGCTTTGCCGGCGACGCTCCGGG
>RFGN01000247.1 GCA_003696645.1 Gammaproteobacteria bacterium
CAAGGCCCTGTGGGCCATCTATCTTGGACTGACCTTGTTATGCGCCGCCGCCTATTATCTCGCCGGCATGTCCCTCTTCGATGCAATTTGTCATAGTTTCGCTACCGTTGCCATAGGAGGCTTTTCGACCCATGATGCCAGTATCGGTTATTTTGACAGCCCCCTGATCGAGGGTATCTGCATGTTCTTCATGTTCCTGGCCGGCATCAATTTTTCGCTGCACTATCTCAGCTGGCGACATAAAAGCCTGTCCAATTATTTCCAGGATGCCGAATTCAGGGCATACACCATTGTTCTGGGGCTCGTTGCCCTGCTGACCTGTATTGCCCTTTATGCCCTGGACAGTCATTCCGGCTGGAGTGGCCTGCGCCATGGCGTATTCCAGGCCATTTCTATCAGCACCACGGCAGGCTTTACCACCGAAAACTTCTCCCACTGGCCTCCCTTTGCCACCTCTGTACTTCTATTGGCCAGTTTTATCGGGGGTTGTGCCGGTTCTACCGGTGGGGGCATCAAGGTAATTCGCGCGCTATCCCTGTTTCGACAGGGTCTGCGTGAAATCTTCCTGTTGATCCATCCCAATGTACAGACCTCGATCAAGATCGGTGGAAAATCGCTGAGCCCGGCCATCATCAAGGCCATCTGGGGGTTTTTTGCCTTGTATATTGCCTCCTTCTGCCTGATGTCACTGGCCCTTACTGCGACGGGAATCGATATGATCACTGCCTTTTCCTCGGTCGCTGCATGTATCAATAACCTGGGACCGGCCCTGGGACAGGCTGGAGAAAATTTCACCCACATCAACCCTCTGTCCAAATGGATATTGTGCTTTGCCATGCTGCTTGGCCGACTGGAAGTCTTTACCCTTTTGGTCCTGTTCACCCCCTGGTTCTGGAAAAAATAATGACGATGAAAGATATTCAGAATATTGCCTCCCATGTCCCTGCTTCAGAAACACGCGAACGCTGGAATCAGATCTATCAGGACAAATCACTGGGTGACTATTCCATCGCCTCAATCCTGAGATCGCATGATTACCTGTTGCCCAAGTCGGGGCAGGCTGTAGATCTGGCCTGTGGCATGGGCCAGAATGCCATCCATCTGGCAAGGAAAGGCCTGAAAACCGTTGCCTGGGACATCTCCGACAAGGCTATCCATGCCATCAATCAATATGCCAAAAGCCATGGCCTGCCGCTCCGGGGAGAAGTGATGGATCTGCTGCAGGCCCCGCTTCGCGACCGCCATTTTGATGTGATACTGGTGACACATTATCTTGACCGGGGCATGGCACCAGATATCATTGGCGCCCTTAATCCCGGGGGAATATTGATGTATCAAACCTTTACACGTGAAAAAACCTGTGAGGCCGGACCCAATAACCCGGATTTTCTGCTCATGCCCAATGAACTGCTCCATCTGTTTGCTCCGCTTCGTGTTCTGGCCTACGAAGAAAATTCTGATTATGGCGACCTGTCACGGGGCCTGCGGAATGAGGCCATGCTGGTGGCGGCCAAGCCGTGAAGCTTTCCGGCGTTCCAGTCTATGTAGCTGGCAAGGGCATGTTCGCCACGCTTGCCACAACTTCATTCAAAACCGGGGTCATGCATATCCTCGAGAAAAGTGGCCTGGGTTACGACACACGGATGGCCTATTATGCAAAGCAGTATCCTGAACTGACGTTCGAGCGCCTGAGCCGGATGATCTGCGATCCTATCGAGTATTACGACAGGGACTGGCCAGAATATCAGAAGCAGCATGCCGGTACGGCGAATCCAGACATGCTGGCTGTAGACTTTTTTCTACCGCGAGATCAACAATTTCGTGAGCGGGCAGTGGGGGGCATTATCGGATTTCATGAAGCCGGCTTGGGAACTGGAATAAATTGTATGCGCTTTCTGCTTGGCGGCAAACCTATCCTGGGATTTCTGCCACTGGAGGATAATCTTGCTGTCAACCGCGACAATATCTTTCAGCTTGTGAGAGAATACCCCGAACTGTTCACTCTGATTCGGGAAACCGATTGCATAGAGACAGCCATCGCGGACTGGATCGTATCACTTCAGTCCAAGGCGTTCACTACGACGCGGACTTAGCCCCAAATTTTTCCAGATCGTCAGACTCGGTTCCACCTTGTTCATCGAATAAAAATGCAGTCCAGGAGCCCCCTGCTCCAGGAGTCGTTGGCACATGTCCGTGATAAAGTCCTCACCCAAGGCACGAATCGATGCGAGATCCTCCCCAAAGTCCTCCAGTCGACGCGCCAGCCAGCGTGGAATCTCTGCGCCACAAAAAGATGAAAAGCGTGCCAGCTGTTTGTAATTGGTGATCGGCATGATACCCGGAACAATGGGTAGATCAACACCCATTTTTTCACAGCTCTCGACAAAGCGAAAGTAGGCATCCGGATTGAAAAAATACTGGGTCAATGCCGCATCGGCACCTGCCTCGACCTTGCGCCGGAAATTTTCGAGATCCGCTCTGGCCGAGACTGCCTGAGGATGGAATTCGGGATAGGCAGCCACTTCGATAAAGAAATGGTCGCCCGTCTCCTGGCGGATAAATTCGATCAGTTCATTGGCATAATTGAAAACACGCGGGTCGTCACTGCCCTCCGGCAGATCACCTCGCAAGGCCACCAGATGTCGGATCCCCATCTCACGATACTGTTCCAGCAGTTCTTTGAGAAACTCGCGGGTTGAACCGATACAGGTCAGATGAGGCGAAACATCAACCCCTGTGGCCGTCTTGATCGCCTGTACCGCCCCGAAGGTTCGATCCCGTGTGGTCCCGCCTGCGCCATAGGTCACCGAGAAATAACAGGGCTCTACTTGGCTCAGGGTCTGCGCCACTTCCAGCAGAGCTGCTTCTCCGTCCGGATTCTTGGCAGGAAAAAACTCGAAGCTGAATGCCTTCGGATACTGCTTTTGTGACTGCATGCCGTGATTAGCCTTTTACAGCCTGAAAGGCAATGTACCTTCAGGCTGGAGAAAAATCAGTAACGGTAATGTTCTGGTTTGTAGGGGCCGTCCACTGGAACACCTATGTAATCTGCCTGTTCCTGGGTCAATCTTGTAAGCTTGGCACCGATCTTTTTCAAATGCAGGCGGGCAACCTCTTCATCCAGTTTCTTGGGCAAGGTGTAGACCTTGTTTTCATATTGTCCGTTCTGATTGAACAGCTCAATCTGGGCCAGCGTTTGATTACTGAAGGAATTGGACATGACAAAGCTGGGGTGTCCTGTCGCGCAGCCCAGGTTCACCAGCCGCCCCTCGGCCAACAGGATAATTCGCTTGCCATCCGGAAAGATCACATGGTCAACCTGCGGCTTGATGTTCTCCCATTCATACTCTTTCAGCTTGGCCACCTCGATCTCGTTATCAAAATGCCCGATATTGCAGACAATGCTTTGATCCTTCATCGCAGCCATATGGTCATGAGTGATCACATTGAAGTTTCCTGTCGTGGTCACAAAGATATCACCCAACTTGCAGGCATCATTCATATCCACAACACGATAGCCCTCCATGGCGGCCTGCAAGGCACAGATCGGATCGATCTCGGTAACCCATACGGTCGCACCCAGACCCTTGAGGGACTGGGCACAGCCTTTGCCGACGTCACCATAACCGAGCACAACGGCAATCTTGCCTGCAATCATCACATCGGTTGCCCGTTTGATTCCATCTACAAGCGATTCGCGACAGCCATACAGATTGTCAAACTTGGATTTTGTCACCGAGTCATTGACATTGATTGCCGGGAACGGCAGATCACCACGTTCCTGCATCTGATACAACCGATGCACTCCCGTAGTCGTCTCCTCGGTGACCCCCTTGATATTGGCCAATGTCCGGGAATACCAACCAGGTTTTTCGGCAAGGCGTTTCTTGATGGCAGCAAATAATACCGTTTCTTCCTCGGAACCCGGGTTGTCCAGTACTGAAATATCCTTTTCTGCCTTGCTGCCCAGAATCAACAGCATAGTGGCATCTCCGCCATCATCCAGGATCATGTTCGGGGCACCGCCATCAGACCACTCCATGATGCGATGGGTATAGTTCCAATACTCTTCCAGGGTTTCTCCCTTGTAGGCAAAAACAGGGACGCCACGGGCAGCAATGGCGGCCGCTGCATGATCCTGGGTCGAAAAGATATTGCAGGAGGCCCAACGGACTTCCGCACCCAATGCAAGCAGGGTCTCGATCAACACCCCTGTCTGAATGGTCATGTGCAATGACCCGGCAATGCGCGCCCCCTTCAGGGGCTGCTCTGAAGCATATTTTTCACGAATCGCCATCAGTCCAGGCATCTCCGTTTCAGCAATCGCCAGCTCCTTGCGACCCCAGTCGGCCAGGCTGATATCGGCAATCTTGTAATCAGGCGCGATGGCCTCGGCTGTCTGTGCAGTCATAGTCTAATCCTCTTAAAATAATTCACTTGATCTAGCGAGCTGCCTCGCGCAATGCTTCAGCCCGATCTACACGTTCCCAGGTAAAACCACCCTGGTCTTCACGACCAAAATGTCCATAGGCCGCAGTTGGCACATACATGGGTTGCAGAAGATTGAGCATCTCCACAATACCTCTCGGACGCAGATCGAAATGGGCTCTGATCAACTCGACGATTCGAGAATCGTCCACCTTGCCAGTACCAAAGGTTTCGACGCTGATTGAGGTGGGTTCTGCAACACCGATCGCGTAGGAAACCTGGATCTCACAACGGTCAGCCAATCCGGCAGCAACAATATTTTTTGCCACATAACGCCCGGCATAGGCCGCACTACGATCCACCTTGGAAGGATCCTTGCCGGAAAAGGCACCCCCACCATGACGTGCCATACCGCCATAGGTATCAACGATAATCTTGCGTCCGGTCAGCCCACAGTCTCCAACGGGACCACCAATGACAAAACGTCCTGTCGGATTGATAAAGTACTTGGTTCCCTCATCCAACCATTCTGCAGGCAGAACCGGCTTGATAATCTCTTCCATCACCGCTTCGGTCAGATCAGCATGACTGATATCCGGATCGTGTTGAGTGGACAATACCACCGCGTCCACACCCACAGGTTTGTGATCCTTGTAACGAAAGGTCACCTGACTCTTGGCATCCGGTCTCAACCAGGAGAGCGTGCCATTCTTTCGAACTTCGGCCTGGCGCCTGACCAGACGGTGCGAATAGGTGATCGGTGCAGGCATCAGGACATCGGTCTCATTGGAGGCATAACCGAACATGAGACCCTGATCTCCCGCACCCTGATCCAGATCTATCCCTTCCCCTTCGTTGACACCCTGAGCAATATCCGGAGACTGTTTGTCCATCGCCACCAGTACCGCACAGGTCTCACAGTCAAAACCCATCTCGGAACTGTTATAACCGATATTTTTTACCGCCTTTCGGGCTGTTTCCGTATAATCCACCGACGCTGTGGTGGTAATCTCCCCCGAGAGAACAATCATCCCGGTATTGATCATGGTTTCACAGGCAACACGGGCAGTCGGATCCTGTGCCAGAATGGCGTCCAGGATACTGTCCGAGATCTGATCCGCCACCTTGTCCGGATGCCCTTCAGAAACGGATTCCGAGGTAAATAGATATTCTTTAGACATGATTTTTTCCGAGTTTCGAGTTTATTTTATTGGTTAAACCTGCGCAAACCTGCAGATACTACCCTGCTCCCGGAAACTATTCAACTTTATCATGACAGCAGATGCCGGCCAAATGTGCCACGCAAACTGGCAAAAAGTCGTCAATACTCCGATATAATCCAGTATAATCCTGTGCAAAAGATATGGTAGGGAGAACAATATATGGTCAGTCTGGAAACACCTGTTTGTGACTTCGGAGCCCCGGCAGTCGACTTCAGCCTTCCCGATACCGAGGGTGAAATATGGACGCTTGATCGTGCCCGCGGTGAAAAAGGACTGCTGGTCATGTTTATCTGCAATCACTGCCCTTATGTCAAGGCCATTCTCGACCGCCTGATCAGGGATACCACGGAACTGGCCACTCTTGGCATCAACAGCGTAGCCATCATGAGCAATGACCCAGAGGAATACCCCGAAGACTCCCCTGAAAACATGAGAAAAATTGCACAGGAAAAACACTTTCCTTTTCCTTACCTTCTGGATGAATCCCAGGAAGTCGCCAAGGCCTACGGGGCGGTCTGTACGCCGGACTTCTTCGGCTACAACCGTGATCTGAAACTGCAATACCGAGGCAGACTGGACGCCAGTCGCAAGGAAACTGCGCCTGAAGACGCACGCCGTGACCTCTTTCTTGCAATGAAACAGGTCGCGGAAACAGGACAGGGTCCGACAGACCAGATCCCCAGCATGGGCTGCTCAATCAAGTGGAAGCACGCTTGAAACCGTCGTTCAGACTGTTGCCCTCCCTCAACCAAAACATCGAAAATTTGCCGTTTTTCTCACAATGAGAGACAATAGACCGTTTTAGCCCGCTTAATCAAGTACGACCAGGGAGAAACAATCAATGCGGGTCGAGCAACAGATTCCAATTGACTTTAAGGAGTGTATCGTATGAGTATTTCTCGTAAACAACTCGCCAATGCTGTGCGTATCCTTTCCATGGATGCCGTAGAAAAGGCCAATTCCGGTCACCCGGGTGCGCCGATGGGTATGGCAGATATCGCTGAAGCCCTGTGGAATGATTACCTGAAGCACAACCCATCGAACCCCAACTGGGCAGATCGGGACCGTTTCATTCTTTCCAACGGTCATGGTTCCATGTTGATCTATTCTCTCCTGCACCTGAGCGGTTATGACCTCCCCATGGACGAGATCAAGCGATTTCGACAATTGCACTCCAAGACACCCGGCCATCCAGAGTACGGCTATGCCCCTGGGGTCGAAACGACCACAGGTCCACTTGGACAAGGGATAACCAATGCAGTAGGTATGGCGCTGGCAGAAAAGACGCTCGCGGCCCAGTTCAACAAACCGGGCCATGACATCATTGATCACTATACCTATGTCTTTCTTGGCGATGGTTGCCTGATGGAAGGGATTTCCCATGAGGCCTGTTCTCTGGCCGGGACACTCGGACTAGGCAAGTTGATCTGCTTCTGGGACGACAATGGCATCTCAATCGATGGACACGTGGAAGGCTGGTTTACCGATGATACCCCCAAACGTTTTGAATCCTATGGCTGGCAGGTCATCCCCAATGTCAACGGCCATGATACCGATGAGATCAAACAGGCTATCGAAACGGCCCGGGCCAACCCCAACCAGCCCACCATGATCTGCTGCAAGACTACCATCGGCTATGGCTCTCCCAACAAGTCTGGTTCTCATGACTGTCATGGAGCGGCCCTCGGTGCCGAAGAATGTGCCCTGGTCCGCAAGGAGCTGGGGTGGGAGCATGAGCCTTTTGTGATACCGGATGAGATCTATGCCGGCTGGTCGGCCAAGGAAAAGGGGGCTGCTGCCGAATCCGACTGGAATAGCCGTTTCGAGGCCTATTGTCAGGCCTTCCCTGAAGAAGGTGCCGAACTGAAACGCCGTCTCCAGGGTGAACTGATCGCCGACTGGGATGCCAAGGCCGATGCCTTCATCGCCGAAGTCAATGCCAAGGCAGAGAATATTGCCTCCCGCAAGGCCTCCCAAAATGCCATAGAAGGTCTTGCCAAGATCACCCCTGAATTTCTGGGGGGCTCTGCCGACCTGGCGGGTTCCAACCTGACCCTGTGGTCTGGTGCCAAACCCGTTTGCAAGCATCCTGATGGCAACTATGTCAACTACGGGGTACGTGAATTTGGCATGACTGCCATCATCAATGGAATCGCCCTGCACGGCGGCTTTGTTCCCTATGGGGCAACCTTCCTGATGTTTTCTGAATACGCCCGTAATGCCCTACGTATGGCTGCCCTGATGAAGGTTCGGAATATTGAGGTCTTTACGCATGATTCCATAGGTCTGGGTGAGGATGGACCAACCCACCAGCCAGTTGAGCAGACGGCCACACTGCGTCTGATCCCCAATATGGACGTCTGGCGTCCCTGTGATGCCGTGGAATCGGCCGTAAGCTGGAAGATGGCAATCAAAAACACTTCTGGACCCACCTCTCTGATCTTCTCGAGGCAGGGACTACCACATCAGTCGCGCAGTGACGAACAGATCAAGCTGATTGAGCGAGGAGGATATATTCTCAAGGACTGCGATGGCACTCCTGAGGTGATTGTCATTGCGACCGGATCGGAAGTGAGTCTGGCCATGGCTGCCGCCGAAGAGCTTGCTGACAAAAAGATTCGTGTCGTCTCCATGCCCTCCACCAACCGTTTTGATGCCCAGGATGAAGCCTATCGTGAATCGGTATTGCCTTCCAGCGTTACCAAACGGGTATCCGTCGAGGCAGGTGTAACATCTTTCTGGGCCAAATACATTGGCTTGAATGGCAAGGCCATCGGTATTGACACTTTTGGCGAGTCTGCACCAGCCGATGATCTGTTCAAACACTTCAATATCACCACCGAGGCGGTCGTCAACGCAATCAGGGAGTTACTTTAAATTATACTTGAACTTAAAAGGAGCACATTATGACAATAAAAGTTGGTATCAATGGTTTTGGCCGCATTGGTCGCATGGCCTTTCGTGCTGTAGCCAAGGATTTTCAGGACATGGAGATTGTTGCCATCAATGACCTGCTTGATCCTGAATATCTGGCCTACATGCTGAAACATGACTCTGTACACGGTCTGTTTGACGGTGATGTTTCTGTGGATGGCGGAAATCTTGTTGTCAATGGCAAGACCATTCGTGTTACCGCAGAAACCGATCCCGCCAATCTGAAATGGGGAGATGTCGGTGCCGATATCGTGCTGGAGTGCACCGGCTTTTTCCTGACCGAAGAAACCTGCCAGAAACATATCGATGCCGGGGCCAAGAAAGTGGTTCAGTCTGCGCCGTCCAAGGATCATACGCCGATGTTCGTCTATGGCGTCAACCACGACGACTATGCGGGCCAGTCCATCGTTTCTGCTGCTTCCTGCACCACCAATTGCCTGGCCCCGCTGGCCAAGGTCATTCATGACAATTTCGGCATCAAGCGTGGTCTGATGACTACAGTCCATGCTGCCACCGCAACCCAGAAGACCGTCGATGGTCCTTCCAAAAAGGACTGGCGTGGTGGTCGTGGCATCCTTGAAAACATCATCCCGTCTTCGACCGGTGCCGCCAAGGCCGTCGGCAAGGTCATTCCTTCCCTGAACGGCAAACTGACCGGTATGGCCTTTCGTGTGCCAACGTCGGATGTATCCGTGGTTGACCTCACCGTTGAACTGGAAAAGGGTGCCTCCTACGACGAGATCGTTGCTACTGTCAAGGCTGCATCCGAAACCGCCGGCATCGGCGAGACACTGGCCTTTACCGATGAAAAGGTGGTCTCCACGGACTTCCGCGGCTGCAGCTATTCTTCCATTTTCGACTCTACTGCCGGAATCGCCATTGATGATACCTTTGTCAAACTGGTGACCTGGTATGACAATGAATATGGCTATACCTGCAACATGATGCGTTTCGCTCGGCACGTCGCCAATAATTGATCTTGGTCCACTCCGGGGAGGATTACTCCCCGGAGATCTCAAAAACCATTCGTTAAACAATTTCACCCGAATCTGTTTAACCAATCGTTTTTGAACCCGCGAGAGGAGGCTGCAATGAGTGTCATCAAGATGACAGATCTGGATCTATCTGGAAAGCGCGTACTGATTCGCCAGGATCTGAATGTGCCCATTCAGGACGGCAAGGTCAGCAGTGACAAACGCATTCGCGCATCACTGCCAACCATCCAACACTGTATCAAGGCCGGCGCAAAGGTCATGATCATGTCTCACCTGGGACGCCCTACCGAGGGAGAATATGCCGAAGAATTTTCTCTTGCTCCTGTGGCTTCGCATATGTCCGGATTGCTGGGACAGGAAGTGAAGCTGATCAAGGATTATCTGGACGGGAATGTCGATGTTGAATCCGGTCAGGTCGTTCTGCTGGAGAACGTCCGCTTTAACCCGGGTGAAAAGAAAAATGACGAGACCCTGTCAAAACAGTATGCAGCACTCTGTGACGTCTATGTAATGGACGCATTCGGGACGGCCCACAGAGCCCAGGCATCAACCCACGGCGTCGGTGTTCACGCACCCATCGCCTGTGCAGGCCCTCTTCTGGCCGGTGAACTGGAGGCACTCGGCAAGGCCCTGGACAACCCGGCACGCCCGATGGTTGCCATCGTGGGAGGCTCCAAGGTATCCACAAAACTTACCGTACTGGAAAGCCTGTCCAAGGTCGTCGATCAGCTGGTCGTGGGGGGTGGAATCGCCAATACCTTTATCGCAGCAGCCGGGAAACCGGTCGGCAAGTCTCTGTATGAGGCAGACCTGATCGATACCTGCAAAAAGCTGACTGCGGATGCACGGGCGCGTGGTGGAGATATCCCTGTACCCACTGACGTGGTCTGTGGCAAGGAGTTCAGCCCCACGGCCGAGGCAACGCTCAAGGCGGTAGAAGATGTTGCAGAGGACGACATGATCTTTGATATCGGCCCAGATTCTGCCAGGGCCCTTGCGGATATCCTCAAGAAGGCCGGTACCATTGTCTGGAACGGCCCAGTCGGTGTATTTGAGTTTGATCAATTCGGTGAAGGTACCAGGGCAATCTCCATGGCCATTGCCGAATCGGATGCCTTTTCCATTGCCGGTGGCGGAGATACCCTTGCCGCAGTAGACAAATATGATATCGCCGATCGCGTGTCCTATATTTCTACTGGCGGAGGCGCGTTCCTGGAATTTCTCGAAGGCAAGAAACTGCCTGCCGTAGCCATGCTGGAGGAACGGGCGAAATCGTGAGTACACTGGCGGATATTTCCAAGGGGGAAACGCAGGATTTTCGTCGCACCAAGATTGTAGCCACGCTTGGTCCATCCTCGGAATCTCCCGAGATTCTTGAAAAACTTGTTCGCGCGGGTGTCAATGTCGTACGCCTCAATTTTTCCCATGGAACAGCCCGGGATCACGCCCAACGCGCCGAGTCGGTCCGGGCGGCCGCAAGAAAGATCGGCGTACAGGTTGGCATTCTGGCAGACATGCAGGGACCCAAGATCCGCATAGGCCAATTCCGGCAAGGCAAGACCTACCTGAAGGAAGGTCAGAAATTCATCATCGATGCCTCTCTTGATCTTGATGCTGGAGACGATGAGCGGGTGGGCATTACCTACAAGGATTTGATCCATGATGTGGATATCGGATCACGTCTGCTCCTGAATGATGGACTGATCGTGATGGATGTCGATGAAAAAAGGGGCTCAGAGTTGCATTGCACAGTCGTCCTTGGTGGCGAGCTTTCCAACAGCAAAGGCATCAACCGTGCCGGAGGCGGATTGTCGGCTGCGGCACTCACTGACAAGGATAGGGAAGACATCAAATCTGCTGTACAACTGAAAGCAGACTACATTGCCATATCCTTCCCGAAGTCTGGTGAAGATATCAAAGAAGCCCGTCGCCTGATACAGGCTGCCGGGGGAGATGCCGGTATCATTGCAAAGATTGAACGGGCCGAGGCTGTCGAGAATCTGGAAGGCATTCTTGAGGCCTCGGATGCCGTTATGGTCGCCCGGGGCGATCTCGGCGTGGAGATTGGTGATGCAGCCGTTCCACCGGTACAGAAACGCATCCTGAGAATGGCACCACGGTATAA
>RFGN01000248.1 GCA_003696645.1 Gammaproteobacteria bacterium
CTACTGGTCGGTAAAAGAGGCGGTGTACAAAGCCTACGGCCGCAAAGAGCTGGAATTCAGGGAACACATCATTGTGGAACCCTTTGCATGCAAAGATTCAGGCACCACCCTGGTGTGGGTCATCAAAGAAGGTGAAAGGCACAGCTACCAGGTGGAGATGTGCCGCCGGGAGGATCATTTTCTGGCCTGGTGCTGGGAAACTACCGGAGACCTGCCTTTTCAGCATTTGAGTCCCAGTGATGCTCATTGACGAACGTGCACAATCTGGCCTTCCTCCAAAAGTGGTTGGCGCCGGTAGCGCAACATAAGCTGGACGGTTGCCAGCACGTCCTTTTCACAATAGAGCGAAATGCGGTCAATGTCGTTTTCTTCCCAGAAAACCCGCCCCACGTCGCTGCCGTCAATGTCGTCTTTGGGGGAGGGGAAGCCCAGGATTTCTGCCAGAAGTTTCAGTGAGGTATAGCTCTTGTAATCGCCGAACTTCCACATTTCCATGGTGTCGAGCAGGTGTTTTGTTTCCCAGGGTTTTTTGCCTTGCAATTGCAGCACGGCCGGGAAGTCCAACTGGTGCACCACCAGCCGCCGGCAGATGTATGGTATGTCGAATTCTTTGATGTTGTGGCCGCATAGGTAGGAGTTGTTAGGGTTCTCGTAATGCTTGTTCAGCAAGTTGCAGAATCCTTCCAGTACCGCTTTCTCGTCTTCACCGGCAAAGGATTTCAGCCGGAGCTTAGGCTGCTTGTTTTCGTCGTAGGTGATAAAGCCCACCGAGATGCACATGACCTTTCCAAACTCTGCATAAATGGCGGCCTTCTCTTTGAAAGTACCCGCATAGTGTTCATCGGTGATCTCATCCGGTGGCAGATGCCTGAGCAGGTATTTGCTTTTGATTTTCCAGAGCTCCTTCATGTTGTCGCTCAACTCGTCAAAAGTCGGGGTAGTAGAAACACATTCAATGTCCAGGAACAATACACGGGTGAGGTTGATGTTTTCAAGCATGTCGTTTGTTGTTTATTTCCCGCCGCAAGGTAAGGATTGAGATTGTTGAATTGTTGAGATTGTTGAAATGTTGAATGGA
>RFGN01000033.1 GCA_003696645.1 Gammaproteobacteria bacterium
CAGGCTGAATCCTGGCTGTCGGCAATGGTGACCTGGTGGTTTTGGCCGTCTCCGGGCAGCTCGAGGCTCAGCTGGTTGTTGCCCGAAGGGTGATAAGGGTATGGGCCTCCTGCCAGCGGACTGCCATCCACCTTTACCTCATATCCCCCGGCGCTGCCGTTCTGTGCCTCAAAGCTGACCTGCACCAGTACCAGGCCGCTGTCGCAAGGAGCGGTGGCCACGATGGTGCCGCTCATGCCAACACCGCCGGGCCCGCCGTGGGGGATGCAGTAATAAGGATGCATGCCCTCTTCGGTAACGACCAGATCGAACGTAGCCCCTGTGCTTTGCAGACCGCTGTTCCAAAAGAGCGGGCCAGAGGTGGCATCGCTGGTGGTGGTATGTGCAATTTGCCCCGTCCATACCCAGCGCACCGTATCGCCAACGGCCACCTGCAAGTCTTTCGGTACAAATTCAAAATCTTTTACTTCTACAATGTGGGTGGCGGGATTGCCATTGCCGGCAGGCTCCAGTTGGAGGTTGGACAAAGCGCAGGGGAGATTACAGGCCGGCAGGCTGAGGTTGAGGGTGTCGGTACAGGTGCTGTCGGCTCCGTCCTGCACGATGAACAAGTGGTTTTCGCCATCTCCATCAAGGGTCAGTGTTACCGTGGTTGTGCCGGAAGAATCGTATGCCAGAGGATTGCCGCTCCAAGCCGTGCTGTCTATGAACAGGTAGAATTCATTGCCGGGGTTGATGGATTCGATATTCAGCTCTACCTCCACTTGCTGGAGGCTGTCACACGCACCGCCTTTACCGGTTAAGTTTAGCTCACACAAGGGGCTGGCATTGCAATTGGGCGTGGTGACCGTAGTGGACGCCACACAAGTGCTGTCGTCCATGTCCTGTATGGTGATGGTATGGCCATTGCCATCGCCAGCCACCAGCACAGAGAGGCTGTTATTCCCGGAAGTGTCGTAATTGAGCGTATCAACGATCACGCTGTCAATCAGCAGTTTGAAACCGTTGAAACTGCCGCCGGCAGCATCAAAAGCCACATTGACCTGTACCAGGCCGGAGTCGCAATTTGCAAGAACGGTTACCG
>RFGN01000249.1 GCA_003696645.1 Gammaproteobacteria bacterium
AAGTATCACTTTCCAGATTCATCTATGCCCTGGGTATTCCTCAAGTTGGGGAAGCGACCGCACATGCTCTCAGCCAGCATTTTTGTTCACTCGACAGACTGATTTCTGCTGATTTGGAGTCATTGACAAAGGTGCCGGATATTGGTCCGGTGGTTGCGGTGGAGATTCGGCAGTTTTTCGATGACAGTGAGAACCGCAAGGATATTGATACCCTGGTAGAGAAGCTCAATATCCAAGAACCCGAGTCAGACAGCAAAGCGGTGGATTCCAGTCTGAGTGGAAAAAAATTCGTCATAACCGGTACATTGGAGACCTTGAGCAGGGATCAGGCCAAAAGGAGAATACAGAGTGCAGGAGGACGGGTTATTGGTACTGTTTCTGCCAAGACGGATTATCTTGTATGTGGATCACGGCCCGGTTCGAAGCTGGACATGGCAAGGAAATTGGGTGTGAAGATAATTGATGAAGACCAGTTCTTGAAACTTTTTCAACAATAGTTACCGGGAGGGATAACATGTGTACTAAAAAATGGTTTTTGTGTCTGTTGGCGGTACTGTTTCTTGGGGAGCAGGCGATGGCTGAAGACAAGACGACGTTTGTGATAGATATTGGGACAATGGGAGCAGGCGCCGCTTATGTCCTGCCTGTCAATGAACATATCAATGCTCGGTTGGGGCTGCATGGCTGGCAATATAGCGAGACAGTTACCAAGAGCGGGGTTCGTTACGATGCAGATCTTGAACTGAAATCGACCAGTGCGATTGCAGATTTTCACCCACTGAGAGGATTGCTGAGGCTGAGTGGTGGTATTGTCTTCAATGGCAATAATTTTTCCCTGACAGGACAACCAAGTGCAGGAACCTTCAATTTCAATGGTGTGCTATATCCGGCGGCTCAGGTTGGTTCAGCCACGGGGAGTGTCGACTTCAATACCCTTTCACCCTATCTCGGAATTGGTCTGGGAAATTCTCCAAAAGGACATCACAGCCTGTCCATTGCACTTGATCTGGGAGCGGTCTATCAGGGGTCACCCAATGTCGGGTTATCGGTCAGCTGTGGCAATGGTCTGCCAGCGAGTATTTGTTCAAAGCTGCAGAGCGATGCCGCTGCAGAAGCCAGACAGCTTGAAGATTCTGTCAAAAATTACCAGTGGTGGCCGGTTATTGCCTTGGGAATTGCATTCCGGTTTTAGCCAGGTCTATAGGTAACCAAGCTCCCCGAGCAGGTCCCGGGCAATCTCTGTCATCCCTGCATAGGCCTCAGGATAATTTCTGGCCTGATGCAGGGATGAGGTGTAAAGCGGTTTGTTGACCTGCTCATAACTTGCAGTCAGTACTGGTTTTGAACTGTTCTGATAATCGGTAAGACACCTTTCTTCCCATGGCAAGCCCATGAAGTCCAGGATCTTTCCCAGGGTCTCACGAGGTGAGGTGACCAGATCTTCATATCGTATTTCCAGATAATTCAAGTTGAAGACTTCGGCACATTTTCTTGCCAGAAGGATATTCCGTTGCCAGGTTCTCATGCAGTTTTCGAGGGAGTGAGAGAACCAGTGATAATGGGTGAAATTTTGTGTGAAATTCGACCAACTGGCTTCGCGGCCATCTCGTATCATATGGATGATCGGGCTTTTGGGAGAAACCAGTGCAATCAGGGGAAGGCGCAATATATTTGATGGGGCCTTGTCGACAATGGCGACTCCCTGATCCACAGAATTGCCATGATTTCTGATATCCTTTTGAAATTGTTCTGCCAGCTCATTGATTTGAAAGTCATTCAGGTCCATCCATGCTCCATAGGAGATGGAGGCCCCACTATTGATGTCGACAAGATGAAGCGCAGAAAGCATTTTCTTTGCAGTGGTATACAAATCTCGGATGATGGGTGTTTCACCTGCAGATTCGAGTGACGTGTGTCTGTCGAGCATATTGGAAAGCAGGGTCGTCCCTGACCGGGGAAGGCCAACGATATAAACCGGAGGCGAAGATGGATAGGATTCCAAATTCTTTCTTCTTTCTTTGATTTGTCCCAAAATACGCAGGTAACGATTAAATTCTTCCTCTGCCTGATTGGGGTCTACCTCCCGCCGGTCTGCCAATTGATTGGCCTTGGTGAAGCTAGTGAAGGCATGGGGATACTTTTTCATCTTTTGTTGCAGTTTCCCCAGGTCAAACCAGGCATCAGCATAATCCGGGTCTTTGTGGACGATATTTTTCAATATCTCTTCAGCCTTCTGGTATTCTCCTGTCCGGCTGTATATATGGCATCGTGTCCTTAGTGCTGGAAGATTGTCAGGTTGGCGGTCTAGGATCTTTTCAGTGATATCAAGTGCCTTCTCATTTTCAATGCTCCGCTCATAAAGGAAGGCCAGGGCATTTAGAATGTCAATGTCGTCATTATCATCAAGCAGCTTCAGGTAATGCCTTTCTGCTTCACTATATCTCCCTGAAAAGGTATATATTTCACCAAGGGTGAGTTGGAGCGGTTTGGCATCGGGGTCTAGCTGGACCGCTTTCAGGATGGATTGCTCGGCCTCGGCAAATCGGTCAAGGTGCAGGTAGCAATGGGCCATCAAATGATGGGATTCCGCATGATTTTTATTACCACGCAGGGAAAGCTCGAGAAGGTCTATTGTCTGTTGATGAAAACCAATTCTGTAGGTGATCGTTGCAGCGCAATAATAATGATACGGATCGGTAATGGGTGATCTTAAGAATCTCTGCAGGCGGTTGTAGGCCTGTTCTTTTTGCCCACTCTGGAGTATTTCCTGTATTTTACGGAGTTCCTGGAATCTTTCATCTTCAGTCATGGTGGATGTTTCGTGCAAAAATATTGTACAAATGCTTCATGATAAGCAGGTGAGTCCTATATGTAATCGAGTTCCTTCAACATATCATGCGCCAATTCTGTCATTTTTTTATAGGCTTCCGGGTAGTTTTTCGCCTTGTTGATAGACGTTGTATACAGATCGCGGCTAACCTGTGCATA
>RFGN01000250.1 GCA_003696645.1 Gammaproteobacteria bacterium
GCCCTTGTCCGGGAAGAACGGCTTCACAGGCAGGATATATTTTTCTGTGAAGGAGAGGCGAATTTCTGTCAACAGGTTCGGCTGAGCAGGCATGGCGGGTTGACAGATATCAAGGAACGTTTTCTGGAGGAAGACAGTTTTTTCAACCTGATCGCAAACCCAAGGGGCCGGATGATGGGGCGTTCCGTCCAATTGCAGTGGGACGCATCCCGACCTGTTACCATCGTCGCCAAACTTGATCTGGCGTTGTTGTTTAATGTCAGGCCCGAGAGTTCTGATATAGTGAAAAAGGGGATCGGCAAGGTCCGTGTCATGTTGGCTGCCAGGGATAATCCGGGGGTTCAATATCGTCTGGTCATGGGGAGCGGCCCCTATCTTTTCAAGCCGGCCGTGCTCTGGATGAAAATACCACTTCATCAGGGCAAAAACCGGATTCGAGTCGCGTTTTCCAACCTGCTTGCGGCCAATGTGTATATCCCGTTTGAAACCTCGGGGGTGTTGACCAGGCTGGCCTATCGACCGCTGCAACAACGTTCCCCTTGACAAACAATGTTCAATTTGTGAACATGCTCTGTCATGGAGCAGACCGAAGCCCAATACCGCATCCTCAAGCTGATCGAAGAAAACCCGGAAATGACCCAGCGCCAGCTTGCCGAGGCCATGGGTGTCAGCCTGGGCAAGCTCAACTATATCTTGCGGGCCCTGATAAAAAAAGGGCTGGTCAAGGGGCGCAACTTCCGCAACAGAAAGGACAAGACGTACTATGCCTATTTGCTTACCCCGAAAGGCATCGAGGAGAAGGCGCGAGCCACATTGCGGTTTTTTCGTCAGGTTGAAGCGGAATATACAGTCCTGAAGCAGGAAGTTGAAAGTATTGTTCAAGATAATCATGGATCAAATCGGTTGAATGAATCAGATCACGATTGAGGCGGGGCGCGCCGAGCGCCATTACTGGAAGGATCTGTGGCGCTACCGCGAGTTGTTCTACTTTCTTGCCTGGCGCGACATCCTGGTACGCTACAAGCAGACAGTAATAGGCATTGCCTGGGCGCTGATCCGCCCCCTGCTGACCATGGTGGTATTCACGGTGGTATTCGGCAAGCTGGCCAAGCTGCCTTCGGATGTCGGGGCGCCGTATCCGATCATGGTGTTTGCCGCCATGCTGCCGTGGCAGTTCTTTGCCACTGCGTTTTCCGAGGCGGGCAACAGCCTGATCGGCAATGCGCAGATGATTTCCAAGGTGTATTTCCCCCGGTTGGTGATTCCCACCAGTGCGGTAATCGTCAGCCTGGTAGATTTTCTGATCTCGTTTGCAATCCTGCTGGTGCTGATGGCCTGGTATCATTTTGTTCCGGATATCCGCATATTGATGTTGCCGCTGTTTGTACTGGTGGCCTTTGTTGCCTCTCTGGGGGCGGGGCTCTGGATTGCGGCGCTCAATGTGAAATATCGGGATTTCCGTTACATCATCCCCTTTGTAGTACAGATGGGGCTGTATATCTCGCCGGTGGGCTTCAGCAGTTCCATCGTGCCGGAGCAATGGCGCTTGCTGTACTCGCTCAACCCCATGGTGGGCGTGATCGATGGCTTTCGCTGGGCGATTATCGGGGGTGAGTATCAAATCTACTGGTCGGGTTTTGCCCTCTCCATGATTGTGGTTTCAGTGCTGCTGGTGGGTGGTATTTACTATTTCCGCAAGACGGAAAAAACCTTCGCGGACGTGATCTGACATGACAACGGCCATCAAGATCGAGAATCTCTCGAAGAAGTATGTGATCGGGCATCAGAGGCAGGAGCGCTACACGGCGCTTAGGGATGTAATGATGCACAAGTTGCGCGGGCTTGGTGAAAGGCTGCGCCATCCACTTTCACCCAACAGGGAGGAGGTGGATGTCGAGGAATTCTGGGCGCTCAAGGATATCAATCTAGAGATCCAGCAGGGTGACCGGGTTGGCATCATCGGACGAAACGGGGCGGGCAAGTCCACGCTGCTGAAGATCCTGAGCCGAATCACCGAGCCGACTACTGGCAAGGTGCACATCAATGGCAGGGTGGCCAGCCTGCTTGAAGTGGGCACTGGCTTTCACCCGGAGCTGTCGGGACGGGAAAACATCTATCTCAACGGCGCCATTCTCGGCATGAGCCGGATAGAGATCAAAAGGAAGTTCGATGAGATTGTCGATTTTGCCGGGGTGGA
>RFGN01000251.1 GCA_003696645.1 Gammaproteobacteria bacterium
CCTGCCACCTGACTGGCAATTTCCGCTCTGGTTTCGAGCCTGGATGTATCAAGAGATTCAGCAAATGTGATGTCTTCACCAACTGTGTAGTGCGAGAAGATACCGACACTCACATCGATGATGTAGTCCGCCCAGGCGCTTCCGAAGATCTGACTGGCGACGGATTCGTTGGCGATGTGTCGAAGCAGGTATGAACCATCTGCATCCTCTTCAACCCAGTACACGCGTGGATCAGACTGAACCTTTACGAGCGCTACTCCTGGTTGTGGCAGCATTGGCTGTCCAAGTGTAAGTGTTGGAAGTGTTGCATCCGTCACCCAAATCACTTCGCTCCAACTATCCGCCCAGGTCATGAACGTGGTTGCATCCCAGAACGGCCGGCGGATCAGTGAACCCTCTTGGACATAATAGACGGTAGGATTGTTGTACGATCGAATGTACCAACCAGGTAGTACGGATGAGATCTCTTCCGTCTCTCCAGTGATTGGAGAGCTGCCAAACACACCTGTGCCAGGAGCAACTTTACGGCCTGCTTCATCAAGGGTAATGCCCGCTTCAATCTCTTCAGGTGTCAATGTGCTTGGTTCTTGACCAACCAGTTCAAGGGAAACGATTTCAATTTCAACCGTATCTGTTGCAAGCCCTGCGCCGCCTGAGTCCTTTGCTTGCGCCTGGATCTCGATAAGGCCTGAGAGGTCAGAAGGTACATTCCAGCTGTATGGTCCCACACTGGAAAGATTCATGGCGATGATCTCTGTGGTAACCCCATTGTCTGGCGAGTAGGTGAGGTCAACGGTGTTGATGCCAAGACCGCCGATCGTCCAATCGATATCGAGGACGCTTCCGGCATCGACCGTCTGGAGCGCTACTGGCTCAATAATATCGATTGTTGGTTGGGTGGAGGTTACAGGTGGAACAGAAGCGCCTCCGCCTCCACTTGTAGGGTTCCTGAAATCAATTCCCACATTTGTGCTGTATGCCCCACCGCTTCCGGAGTTTGCGACAATTGAAGCGTCTCCGCTGGTGAACGCGGTGTTGTCAAACACAAAGGTTAGATCTGAAACATCATCTGCATCTTTATGATTTGTGGCATTGCCTGTGAAGGTAAGGGTGGCAACGGTGTCTCCATTGGAAAGCGTCATCACAGGAGTCAGGCCGGCCGGGACATTGCCAATGGTGACTTCGCTTCCAACATCCAAAACATCATCGGCATCCGTGTCCTGGAA
>RFGN01000252.1 GCA_003696645.1 Gammaproteobacteria bacterium
AAGGTGGTCTTGCGACGCAAGAGTACCATGGAATTGCCGCAACGTTCTGCGACGACCGCTACTGGCCCAAGAGGTGGTCGTGGTGGAGCAGCTGCCTCTACAGGCAAGAAAGTTAATGTGGAGGTCCGTAAAAGACGTACCTATGCCCGTCGTAGTGATCTGGAATCTGCAAGGAAAGCTGCAGAAGAACAGGCGGAACAGGAAATATCCAACAAGGTAGAGACTCCGGAAGTGGTTGAATCCGCTTCAGCCATGTCGGTTGAAAAACCGGAACAGGAAGCGGATACGTCACCGGTCAAGGAGGATTCATCCGAGTCCGCTATCCCTGAAAAAGAGGCGGATACGACGGTTGCCGCTGAACCCAAGGACAAGTCAGCCCCATCAAAGGAAAAAAAGAAGGAAAAACTCAGCAAGCAGGATATCCTTGCCCGCAAGGAGGAGAAGGAGAACGCTGCTGAAGAACGTCGCAAACGTATCAAATCCCGTATTGTTTCCAGGCCATCCAAAAGGCATGAATTCCAGAAACCGACCAAGACCGTCAAGCGTGAGGTGGTTTTGCCTGAAGCTATTGCCGTTTCCGAACTGGCGCAACGGATGGCAATCAAGGCTACTGAGGTAATCAAGGTCCTGATGGGGATGGGTTCGATGGTAACCATCAATCAGGTTCTGGACCGTGATACCGCTGCATTGGTAGTCGAGGAACTGGGTCATACCTACAAGATTGAAGAGGATCTTACCGAATCGTTACTTGAATCGAATGAGGAGTTCGAGGCAGTACCGCGTCCCCCTGTAGTCACTATCATGGGCCATGTTGATCATGGCAAGACTTCCCTGCTGGACTATATCCGCAATTCAAATATCACCGACAAGGAAAGCGGTGGGATTACCCAGCATATCGGAGCCTATCATGTTGAACATGAAAAGGGGATCATCTCGTTTCTGGATACTCCGGGGCATGCCGCCTTTACTGCGATGCGTGCTCGGGGCGCCAACGTCACGGATATTGTTGTCATTGTTGTTGCTGCTGATGATGGAGTGATGCCACAGACGATCGAGGCGATCCAGCATGCCAAGGCAGCCGAAGTGCCTATCATTGTGGCAATCAACAAGATGGACAAGCCTGAGGCCAACCCTGACAGAGTCAAGCAGGAGCTAGGAGCGCATGAAATCATCCCTGAAGAATGGGGTGGAGATACCATGTTTGTCGAGGTCTCTGCCAAGACGGGCATGGGCGTTGATGATCTTCTGGAAGCCATACTGTTGCAGGCCGAAATACTTGAACTCAAGGCTCCTGCAGAAGGCCCAGCCAGGGGGACTGTGGTCGAATCCAGAATGGACAAGGGGCTGGGGTCTGTGGTGACGATTCTTGTTCGCAGTGGCAGGCTGAAACAGGGTGATATCCTGCTCGTTGGAGAACATTTTGGACGGGTACGTGCACTTCGTGACGAAAACGGCAGACAGATCAAGGAGGCTGGTCCGTCCATTCCTGTTGAGGTATTGGGTATCTCCGGATTGCCTGATTCTGGTGATGAAGCGACAGTCGTCAGCAATGAACGTACTGCCCGCGAAATCGCCATGATGCGTCAGAACAAGGCCCGTGAAATCGAATTATCCAAACAAAAGGGGGCCAAACTTGATGAAATATTCAATCAGGCGGTCGCAGAAGGAGAACGTGCACAGATCAATATCATTATCAAGGCGGATACCCAGGGAAGTGTCGAGGCACTCAGCGAGTCATTGGTGAAACTTTCTAACGAAGAGGTCAAGGTCAATGTCGTTGCCGCAGGCGTAGGGGGGATCAACGAGTCCGACATTACCTTGGCGGAGGCCTCTCAGGCCATGCTGATTGGATTTAATGTACGTACCGATGCGAATGCCAGAAAGGTTGCACGCCAGATGGATATCGAGCCTCGATATTACAGCGTCATTTATGACGTGGTTGATGACATCAAGGCGGCCATCAGCAGCAAGCTCAAACCGGAGATCAAGGAAGAGATTACCGGGGTGGCCGAGGTGCGTGACGTCTTCCGGTCTTCGAAACTGGGTGCCATCGCAGGATGTCTGGTTGTCGATGGTACGGTCAAGCGAGGCAACCCGATCCGGGTCTTGCGTGATAATGTAGTAATATATGAGGGAGAACTGGAATCCCTGCGCAGATTCAAGGATGATGTCAATGAGGTCAAGGCTGGCACGGAATGTGGTATCGGCGTGAAAAACTATAATGACATCAAGCCTGGCGACCAGATTGAGGTGTTCGTACGAGTGGAACAACAACGCAGCCTGTAAACTGCATGGCCTATTCCGGACAGGACAGAACACGCCGAATTGCCAGTGAGATAAGAAAACAGCTGGCCGAACTTTTGCAGCATGAAGCCGATGATCCGGCATTTCAGGGTGTTACGCTCACTGCAGCACGTGTCAGTCGTGACCTGTCATGTGCCACCATCTATTTCACCCTTATGGGTGAGCATGAGCAGGATGCCGGCAAGGAGGTCATGCAAAAACTGCAGCATGCCGCAGGATATCTTCGCAGACAGATTGCAAGAGGCATGAAGATCAGAACAGTTCCCCAGTTGCGTTTTTTTTATGATGAAAGTATCGAAAGGGCGTCGAAGATCGAAAACCTGATCGATCGGGCACTTCATGGTAATGACTTCTCGGGTTGAAGACTGTCATGCGGCGCATTTGCAGCAACGCCGGTCAGAACGCAGAAATATTCATGGGCTGGTATTGCTCGACAAGCCTGTGGGAATGACCTCGAATCGCGCCCTGCAACGGGTCAAGCGTCTCTACTCGGCGAAAAAGGCAGGCCATACCGGCAGTCTTGATCCCCTTGCCAGTGGTCTCCTTCCTGTCTGTCTGGGCGAGGCCACAAAGATTTCATCGTATCTGCTTGATGCCGACAAGACCTATGAAACAACGGTACAACTCGGGTGGTCCACAACGACAGGAGATGAGGAGGGGGATGTGCTTCGTTCGAAACGTGTCCCTGCACTGACTGAAGAACGGGTTCAACAGGCACTTGCTGGATTCGAAGGTGATTATGATCAGGTTCCTCCCATGTATTCGGCCATCAAGAAATCAGGACAGCCATTGTATCGACTCGCCAGGAAAGGGGTAGAGGTGGAACGCGAGAAGCGACGTGTCAGGATTGTCCAATGCCATCTTCTGCATCTTGACGATAATTCGCTGAGATTGCGGTTACGTTGTTCCAAGGGGACCTATGTGCGTGTTTTTGCAGAAGATCTTGCCGAGGCACTTGGAACTTGTGGGCATGTCAAGGCCTTGCGACGGATTGCAGTCGGAAGATTTTCGGAAGCAGATATGGTAAGCCTTGCACAACTGCAGAATTGGCAGGAAAGCGGACAATTTGAACGGTTGTCCGAACGCCTGGTTCGGGCCGATCAGGCATTGTCAGACTGGCCAGAAATCGATCTTCCCGACCCTCTGGCAAAGAAGATCAGGCAGGGGAACAGTGTATCTTGCAGTATGGGCCAGAGGCCAGGTTTGGTACGCCTGTATGCCGGGCATCAGAGATTTTTGGGAATAGGTCAGGTTGATGCCGAGGGGAAAGTGTCTCCAAAACGGCTTTTTAATGAATAATTATATGAAAATACAAGTATTTCCTTGCCTGAAACCGGCAACATCAATAGAATACCATCCATTTAATTTGTAACAGACGGAGAGATTCATGTCATTGAGTGTGGAAGCCAAGGCGGCTGTCATCAAGGAGTATCAGTTGGATGAAAAGGATACCGGTTCCCCGGAGGTACAGGTCGCCCTGCTGACAGAACGGATCAATGGGCTGAAATCCCATTTTGACAAGCATATTCATGATCGCCATTCACGTCGTGGGTTGTTGAAGATGGTCAATCAGAGAAGAAAACTGCTGGCCTATGTCAAGAACAAGGATCTGGCTCGTTATCAGGACCTCATCAAGCGAGTGGGACTGCGTAAATAAGCCTGATGCAGATCTGAACAGTTTATAGTAGATAAAGATAATTTAGGGAACAGCTTTCCAGTGAATAGTATAAAGAAGACCTTCCAGTATGGTCAGCACGAAGTCAGTTTAGAAACCGGAAACATCGCTCGCCAGGCCACAGCGGCAGTGATGGTAAATATGGAAGGAACAACACTGCTGGTTACCGTGGTCGGAAACAAGGAAGCTGTTGAAGGGCAGGACTTTTTTCCATTGACGGTCAATTACCAGGAAAAGACCTATGCTGCAGGAAAGATTCCTGGTGGATTTCTCAAGCGTGAAGGGCGCCCTTCGGAGAAGGAAACCCTGACCAGTCGTTTGATCGACCGCCCTATCCGGCCGTTGTTTCCCAAGGGATTTACCAATGAGGTACAGGTCATTGCCACGCTGGTATCCATCAACCCTGAAATTGACCCCGAGGTTCCTGCCATGCTGGGTACTTCAGCTGTGCTGGCCATCTCCGGTCTGCCGTTTAACGGGCCGATCGGTGCTGCACGTGTGGGATACGTTGATGGTCAACTGGTACTCAATCCAACCGCCTCTCAGCAGGAAAATTCGCGACTGGAACTGACGGTTGCCGGAACCCAGGATGCCGTGCTCATGGTCGAATCGGAAGCAGATATCCTGCCCGAGGATGTGATGCTCGATGCAGTGGTTTTTGGTCATGAA
>RFGN01000253.1 GCA_003696645.1 Gammaproteobacteria bacterium
CCACACCATGATGCTTCGGTATCGTCGTCGCCCGGCAGGTATCTATCTTCATGCGGAGATCGCAGCTATCTCGAAGGCCATTGCGTATTTCCGTGGGAACAAGGATAGGCTCTCGGATTGTGAAATCTATGTTGCAAGGACTTACAAGAACGGTAATTTCGCCAATTCCAAGCCGTGCTCTGGCTGCATGAGGGCCATCAAGGATTACGGTTTCAAGCGGGTCCATTGGACTGGCTAGTGATCTATCCAGCCGAGATACTGGGCTTCTGCCTTGAACCACTCCAATAGATTTTCTGCGTCATGGAAACCCATAGGCTCAATACCATCTGATTCCGCAGAGATGATGATGCATTCGGAAGAGAACAGTGTCTCTGAATCGCCCCACATATAAATCGCTTTGAAGTATCTGGCCGGGATTCTTCCAAGATACCCGTAGATGCCATATCGTTTCCAGTCTCGTCGCTTCTGCTTGTCACGAACATGATCCCCGCGAGAAATTCCCTCCCTGTATTCATCGGTAGATCCATAAGGCTTCCCGAGGCCCATCTTCAGAGCAGATGCAACATCAAAATCTGGGACGAGGATATTCTTGTCTGGGACGCTGAGTTTGATGACCATTGGCTCCGGGCATGTATTGTATGGTCCCCGCAATCCACGATCTCGCGCAACACGTGTGGCATTGTCAGCATGGAAGAGAGATCCAGCCCAAATCGAAGATACGAACACCAGATCTCGATGAGGGTAATCCTCCCAGTTGGTGTAATCTGCATTGGGCATCAGGCCAAATTTGGCGATTGACTCTAGATGTGCCGTAGTTGTTCCATGGTAGAACGTGGTGGGCAAATTCTTATCATCAACGTCAGTGACGTAGCGCTCTACCTCCTTGGGGAGTTTCAAGCCAAGTAGAGAGACGATTTTTCGAAAATTGGGGATCAGTGTCAGGTTATATCCAAAGGGTGTTTCATCGGGATCTGCTGGATAGATGAATCTGATGTTGTTTCCGTTCCCATCCACATAGAACATTATGTTGTCTGAGCCATACATGCGTGTCCCTGCATGTGTCAATGATACTGTATCTTCTCCGAATCCGAGTTCGCGTAGGGCATTTTTGACCTCTTCTTGATGGGTAGATCCGGGTAGAACCCATGATTCGGGGATCACCGCATATTTGTCGCCTCTCACCAACACATAGGATGGCTCGTTAGGTAATCTGGGAGGGGCCGATTTGACCGCCAGAAGTTCGTTCAACAACATGCTCATGCAAATACTTAGCTTTTGTGGGGATTCTTCTTGACATTGCGTGAATGTCACCGCATATGGGTTTCGAACTAAAGGGGTATCAACCATGCCTGATATTGTTCTGAAGTGCGACGATTGCCGCAATGTATTACCTACCATTCCTGATAACAGTTTCAAATTGGCCATCACATCCCCTCCATACAATCTGAATTTGAGAATCAGCAGTAGGAAGGATGGGAGTGTATATTATCACTCTCGGCAGATCATCAAGGAAATATCGACGAAGTATGATGGCTACGCTGACAACTTGTCGCTTGATGAATGGTATGAACTCAACGCAAGCGTTGTCACTGATTTGATTCGAGTGGCTGATCTGACTTTCTATAACGTCCAAATGGTTGCCGGTAACAAGCCAGCCCTGCTCCAGCTCCTCGGCGATTTTCGAGATAACATCAAGGATATTGTCATTTGGGACAAGGGGCATTCTCAGCCAGCCATGCGCGATGGCGTGATGAACTCCGGATGGGAGTTTATCATCATCTTTCAAAGGTATCCTGAAAGCTGTAAGCGACGGTTCACACCGGCTTATTTTGAACGCGGAACGGTATCGAACATCTGGAGAATACCTCCCGAACGTGGAAAGAAGAGCGACATCTATCACGGAGCCGTATTCCCGAAGAAATTGGTGGAGTATATCATTACGAATTTTTCTACCGAAGGGGATTGGGTCATCGACCCCTTTATGGGGACTGGAACCGCCGGGGTGATTGCCAAGCAACTCAATAGGAACTTTTACGGGATCGAGTTCATTGAGTCTTACTTCGATTATGCGAGATCGAGGATAAAGGATGCTTGAACTCGCGGAACCGCTCAGCAGTCACGGGATCATACCCCTTGCAATGCCTGAAGAGCCAATACTTGTATGCCTTCCAGCAATGATCTTTCTCGAAGGGGGATGCCAGAAAATCAATGACTCTCATGGTGATACACCACCC
>RFGN01000254.1 GCA_003696645.1 Gammaproteobacteria bacterium
CAGCGCACGCCCCGGCGGAAGGCGGAGTTCAGGGCTCGGCAGCGACCGGTCCCGCGGAAGCCGTCCCTGCCGCCTCAGACCGGAAAAGCGTGAGTTTGCAGAAAGAGCAAGCCATGAGAAATGTGACCCGCCCCCCTATTCTACGTCTGATAATATCCGTTATGTATAATTCACTAATTCGGGCTAAGTATGTCTAAGTTCGGCCCTGAGCTGGGCTTTCGGTCGGCCCGGTTGCCCGTTGACGTTTGATAGTCGAAACCCGTGTATATCCAAGTATTCCCATGTCATTGCACGAACGAACCACGCACGAACAAACCACGCAGTACGGAATCGAAGTCGAGGTATCTCCACTCCAGAAAACACAAAGCTAAGGCTGTGTCTTGTGGCCTGACTTTGAATATAGAATCCGTAGACAGCCGGACCCGGTCACATGTGCCATGAATGTGATTTTCCGAATATTACCCGCCGGAAATGGACCACACCCCAGTGCCGGCTAGCCATCCTTAGTCAACTGGATCCTGTTGACCGGCGTATGAATCTGACTTTTCGTTACGTCCTTATCTGGCAATTAAACATTCGATACACATCATGCTGGTATTAGCGAGACATCTTCTATTTCGATTCAACGTGTATATGGCGGCATAATCCTGTATCTCGGTCACACCATAAAAGGATTATTCAGGCACGCTCAACAAGTTTAACGCCCGCCGGGTGGCCAGGTAAGCAAGCAAACTGTCATCGTGTGTGTCGTTTTATAAAGGCGGCGAGTATCAGAACGGTAGATCACACAGGTGCGTATGCCTCTCACATGCTTCTGAATCAGGAGAAAACCGAGAGAAATGCAACGTCCGATAACCCCTTGATGCTGATTCAGACTTTGAGATGTTCTGACAGGATCTTATTGACTCGCTCGAACGTGGCGCGTGTGATCGCCATCATGACTTCGGGCGGCCAGTCCAACGTCGGGTCCTGCTTGTACTTTTCAGGAACGACCGACAGGGAGAAGTCTCGCACTTCCTGTTCGACTTTCATTCGTCGCTGATGCGCCAGCTCCGGCCGATCACCGGGGATCGGATCGTTCAGGTCGTATGCAAGCAGCAGCGTGGTGACCTGCCAATCGAAATACCCTTGCAAAGGATTA
>RFGN01000255.1 GCA_003696645.1 Gammaproteobacteria bacterium
AAAAAAACCCACTTCCGAATCATTCACGCTCGTTGAACCTATTACTATCGGGAAAACCGCGACCTGCTGTTTTACTGCACTCGTCAACGCCTGTTTCAGACGTAACCTTTCTGAAGTATGCAACCCATCAGTCATGATAACAAGGACACCTGACTTCCCCTCCCCCCCCTGACTGGTTGCATTGTCTGACCTGCCTCGAACTTCTCCAAGTGAAAGGACGATCGCTTCATCAAGCGAGCTTTTTTCACCGATCATCCCTGTCTCGATAGCCTTGACTGCAGCAGCAAGATGATCAAGATCCCGCGTCGGGGGAAACATTCTGTATGCATGATCCGCAAAGAGCACTATCCCAACCTCGGGAATGAATGCCGGAGGCCTCCTTGAAAGTTCTGTCAAAAACCTTTGTACTGCACGTTTTATCCAGTTCAGCTTGGATTGGATTCCCTCCTTTACCCTATAGGGTTGCTGCATTGAGCCGGAGACATCCAGTACAAGCATGAAAGACAACCTAGACACGTTGTCTGGACCTTGTATCTGTGGACGGGAAAGCGCAACCAGAACAAGCAACAAAGCTAACAGAAAAAAAGGAGATATGGCTTTTTTTCCATAATCTTCCTGATTCAGTCCTTCAACATTGCTCAGACGAAGACTTGGTTCATCTGATACATGAAAAGGGGATCGTGAAAAGGCCCACCACCCTGCTGCAAGCGGCAGAAGAAGGAAAAAGACCCAGGGCCATGCGATATGCAGCTCTGAAATTGCCATCCTAGGCCAACCACGACTTCAGGTATTCAAAGTGTTTGGGTTGCAGCCCGACATGCGTTTCTTTTTGGTAACGTAGCGCGTCAAGAATTTGTATCAGTTCAGACCACTGTTGCGAAGAGGCTCGCAAGGAAGGCGGACATGCCGGATCAAGAATACCGATATCAAAAGCATAACGAATTGTCCTGGCAAGAAAATAGGCTGTTTGCCGGTCCCCCCAATCACCGCCTTTCCATAATGCCTCAATCTCTTCAATTCTATATTCTTGGTCTGAGCACTGATTTTCTCCACTGGACAGCGCATCGTGCTCCTGTTGCCGATATCGTTTCCATATCATGATGAGAACCAGCAACAAGATGAGTGCCAGACAAATTATTGCCCATTGCAGGATAATCTCACTCGTTGCGAGCGAAGGAACAGCGATATCATAAAATTCGGGTATCCTTTTCAAGATAGAATAAATCGCATCTGTTTCAGTGTATCCTGATCATTCATGACAGGAAGCCAATCGATCCCCAACCCGGAATAATATTGAAGATTATCACGTAAAATGGTTTCCCTTACCTTCTTATAGCCCCTTCGCTGCTCGCTATCATCTGTATTGATGCGGCGAATCTTCCCATCTGGAGATAATAAAGAAACCCAACCTGCCTGAGGCAGTTCCAGATCCATGGGGTCCAGGATTTCTACGATTGTGACGGAATGGTGATGCACCATCATCGACAGTGCCTCTCTATCCTCTTCAGTCAATCTTTTGACGCCACTTCGAATGAGGAAGATATTTTTCTGATTCTGGTCTTCAGCACCATATCGGCACCAGGCAGAGAAAACTGTATCCCTTCCATAACATGGGTCATCAACCCAGTTGATGGTATTAACACACATGGCCATATTCATGGCTGACTGTTCTCCACGAACCCGTGGATATGACTCCGTTCTTTCACGAACCACAATACAACTCGATGAATGTTCCAGCCTGGATGCATGAAACAGTAGAATCATGGCCGCTCTGGTGGCCGTAGAGATCTTGAGTTCATGACGTGTTCCAAAATACATCCCTGCATCCTGTTGTACGACAACTTGAATCTCCAGATCCATTTCCTGCATGAACACCTTGACATAGGGGTGCCCCATCCGTGCTGTCGTATGCCAGTCGATATGCCGGACGTCATCGCCCAGTTGGTAACTGCGGAGATCCACAAGATCCAACCCTTGCCCACGAAATTTTGAGAGCATTGCACCACTTCTGGTCGATTGTATTTTCAACTCTCTGGTATCCAAATCCTTCAAGGCATCGACCGCATGACGTAATGCTGTCAGCTCCGAAATCGGCAGGATGTTTTTTTTTCGGAAATGCTCTGTCGTATCTGATTTCTTGAAATACTGTAAATCCAGCCCCATTTTTTTATTCTATCCCTTGTTTTTCAAGAAAACGACCCCATATAGAAAACAACCGGGGGAGTACCTCGGGAGGGTGGCTTGGCAAAATGCGAGCCTATGTCATATTGCTTAGTATGGAGGATATGATCATGAGAAACTTTGATTTATCACCCCTTCTCAGATCCACTGTCGGGTTTGATCGACTGGCATCATTGCTGGATACGGTCACGCAGGGAGCTGAGATGCAGACAAATTACCCCCCCTATAATATTGAGAGGCGGGGAGAGCATCAATATAGAATAACCATGGCCGTTGCCGGCTTCTCAGAGAAAGACCTGAGCATTGAAACCGCTGACAACACGCTCACCATTTCTGGTAGCCAGAAAAAAGAGACCTCTGAGGCAGATGTCGACTATCTTCATCAGGGTATCGCTTCCAGAAGCTTCGAGAGAAAATTTCAACTCGATGAGCATGTCAAGGTGAAATCAGCATCTCTTGAGAATGGATTGCTGACGATCGACCTTGTTCAGGAAATTCCGGAGGCCATGAAACCTCGAAAGATCGAGATCAGCCATGTCAAGAGAGATACCGATGACAAACTGATTGAAGGTCAAAAAGTGGAAACCTCCAAAGCCGCTTGAGCATAGCGTCTTTCGGTTTCAAGCCCCTTGGAAAGCCGTTTCAAGGGGCTTTCTTTTTACCATAGCTTAACTATTCGAGCCAATTGTTTGAATTATTTCAGGTATATTCCCTGGAAACAATCCTGTTCCCTCCCGAGCTGGCAGCATGTCTGCAGCTTTTCCAGGCCCCACCCAGCAGGTCATTGATCGTCTCTCCATCATCGGGATAATAGCCAATCCCGATACTGCAGGAAAGAAAGACGTCCTGCATCGAGATGTCTATTTCCATTTCATAAAGCCCTGAACGAATTGTTTCTGCAAGCTCCTTCGGATGTGAACCCGAGGACTCTCCAAAGATTACGGCAAAATGTTTTTCTCCATAACGTGTCACACTGGGGTCATTTCCGCCCAGATTCTCATTGACGATCTCCTCAAGAGAAGCAAATACTTCATCAATGGCTGACTCATCATAATGCTTCTGGAGTTTGTCATAATGATCAATTTCAATCATCAGGCAAGCGAATTTCTCGCCGGAAAGGGACACCTGATCCAGTTTCTCCTGCAACAATTCCAGAAAAACCGTATCTCCTGTAGCCTTGAGCGGCTCCAGATAATCACTCCCCCCTTTCTTTAGTTGAGCCAAGATCAATTCTGCTCCGTCATTCGACTGTCCTGGAGTTGCCGATTTCTGCGTTTCAAGGTTATCCTGCTGTTGCTGAAATTGTTCACGTGCTGAAAGCAGATCCTGCATCTGCCCCTGTAACTGCTCCTGCATTGCAGCGATCTTGGCCTCCTGTTCCTGCCTCATTGCCTCAATACGGGCTCGTTCTTCTTCCAGCTTGTTTCGTGCCTCTTCCTGCACTGCACTGCCCTGGGATTCCAGCTCCGCCAGAACCTTCTCGCGTTCC
>RFGN01000256.1 GCA_003696645.1 Gammaproteobacteria bacterium
CTTCAGGGCCTCTACTGCAGTGGAGGAGGCCTTCGGTATTCTTACTGTTCCTATGGGCTGATATTCTCTGAGCAGGAAGGACCCACGTCTGGTGGCTATTATACCAGAGTCGCCAAATACCTCAGTAGCAGCATAGGGATCTGAGAACTCGTAGAACGCTACTGCGGCTTCAACAGTGTTGGCGAATAGCCTCTGCTGCAGGAAGCCTGGGCCCTGCATTTCTCTTCGGGCGAACTCTGTTATGTAGGCAGGCCCTATGCCTTCTCCTAGATTGTAGAGTAGTCTGAGGGCGGCGGCGGATCTGTCGGCCCCACTGGTTCTTCCGGCAAACCTGAGCTTCTTGTATCCTCTCTCTTCTGGTATTAGCCCCAGATGAGAGCTGGATGTTATGAGCCTTAGGGTCTGGCCTTCGGTTATGAACTCTGGCTTACTAAGGAGATATCCAGCAGCTAGCTCGGGATCTCTATTGAGTGCCTTGGCTAGTCTATCTGATGCCTCTCTAAGATCCTTCTGGGCTCTGGCTAGGGCTGCAGAGTCTCCAGAGCCTATTGCTATATTTCTTCTCTGTAGAGCTTCAGATATTTCTAGTTTGGCGGAGAGTAGAGGGCCGTCGGTTCTAGACAGCCTCATGTCTCCGAGGGTGTTGGCTATGTAGGATACCGACCCATGTAGAGCTGTAGCTGACAGGGAGGGTATGCCGCCGACCATGGGGACAGAACCTATTAGGTTCTTCAGAACGGCCGGCCTAACTACGGTCCTTCCCCCTACATCTACAGCAGCGGTTCCAACCTTACCCCCTGAGACAAAGAAGGGAGCCCTGTATGTCTTCCTCAGGAGGTTGTCTAGGGAGAATACGATGTTCTCATCAGAGAGGGTATACTTGTCTAGTAGTCGATCCAGGACACTGTAGAAAGCGTGGCCGAAGGTTGCGGTTCTTAGCCGACCGGCTCTCTCGAAGGATAGGGCGGCCGCACGATAGGTCTTGGGGCCTATGTGCAGTACACCTCTCTGAGTTAGGGCGTCTGCCTGTAGGGGGAGGAACTTGAAGGATTGCGTATCGCCAAATCGGCCAAAAGCCAGGCTCGTATATCCTAGACCAGCATCCTGCAGGACGAATGTGGCATCCTTTACCCTGTCTGCCAGCTTATGGGCTACTCTACCAAACCTGCGCCCTATGGCTTGGCCGAACTCTTCTGTTACGAAGCTAGTTAGCTGCTCAGCTCCCTTCTTGCCGTAGAAGAGATGTACCGGCGGGCCCTGTATTTGGTCGATTACATCGGCCCCATATATCTCTAGCCTCTTCAGTAGGGCTCTCTGCTCCGTGTAGGAGCCGATGTTCATCACGTCCTGAACTCGAGCTACGTCGTACTTGTTCAGGAGAGCTAGGTCATCTACTACGAAGGAGCTAGGAAGCGCCCCTATTCTCTGTAGATATTCCTTGAACCTCTTGGCAGCATACGGGTCTCTCTCTGCCCTTAGAAGGGCGGCATGTACCAGAGCCATGGAGACCCTAACGTCTACTGAGGCCTGGTGGCTGGCCCCTAGACTGGCTAGGTCTAGAGCCTTGTATGCCTCTGCGAACTCCGGTATTCTATTTATTACTTCTGGAGTATAATACTGGACAGCCGGGACTATCTTCTTGTAGGCAATTCCTAGGTATCTAGGATCTATGCGGGCAGCAGCAGCTCCGGTTGCCGGGTTGAACTGAACACCGGCAGCCGCCTCCATGACACCACGGAGATTCTCCAGAGTAAAGGATTGTGGCCGGCCAGCAGCGAAACCCATGTCCCGACCGAATATGGTCTGTGTTAGTTGTAGTGTGTCTAGTAGTGCCGCATTGGGACTTAGGCCACGGAACCCTTGAACGCCCCCGATCACGTTCATGTCGAAGGTGATGTTGTGGCCTATGATTAGGGTCTTCTGCTTGCCGCCCAGTATGCGGTTCATAAGATCCCCAGTCTCCCCCTCTGAGAGCACAGCTCCAGTGGATAGGAACTGCTGCATCACTCTCTTGTATTGAGAGCGGCCACCTGGGAATATAGCGTTGAAAGCTTCCGAGGAGAAAGGCTGAAACCGGCTTCTATCGTACTTGACGTAGAAGTGTTTGGAGAACGGCCCAGTTGCTCCTTGTGGGCCGAACTCAATACCCTCCATGCCAACGGAGAATATGTTTACGTTGGGCTGCTGGAATATGTCTGTGGTGGCGCCGACTACGTCAGCACTACGGATAAGATCCTTGGTCTCCAGGTCCAGAGCAGTCATGCGAAGCTGCTGTGCCGGCGATGAGCTGGCATGCATGAAGTCGAACAGCTTGGCAAATGTGTGGCTGGTCCTGTTCTTCATCGCATGAGATCCTGGATGTAGTAGTAGGTCCTATCCGTTCTGTCAGATTTGGTGGTGACTTCGTATCTGGCGGCCCTCAGAGAGCTGTTTCCATGATACCTGGCTATGGGCCTGTTTGGATCGAATGGGAATTGAGTTCTCAAGGCGTGGTTGACGTTGTGGGCGAAACTCTCGAAGTTGGGGGCGTTGAGAGTTCTAACTGAAGACACATGTATATCCGGGAATCTTTCCCTGGCTTCCCTTATCTGGGACCCCATGAATCCAAACCTGTGGAGATTGTCGGATACTCCGCCTATACCTCCCTCCATTACCTTTATCTTCATTACTGCTGTGGGTATAGAGGGGTGCCATACTAGAGAGTCCTCGGCTGGAATTGGTTTCTGGGAGAAGTAGTGAAGGGTCTCTTCGTCCGCTTCGTTCGTGCTGCTGTAGTCGTTGTACCATACTTTTTGCAGTGCTTCAGCGTAATATGTTGGTAGAGAGTGGATTACGCGATTTCTGCTGGATTCTGGGTAGGATAGGAAGGCATTTAGGAACCTCCTGTCTGGGGTGGTCATGGCCGACCTTATGTCCATGGCGCTCTGGGCCCCCACAATAGTCTTCCTGGCTACTGCTTCGTAGGACTTGGCCAGGGCGTCATCCCCCACTTCCTCAGCGGCTATCTGCAGGGCTCGTCCCTTGGCGTACGTCAGATAGTCCAGATATTTGAACGTCTCTGCTTCTCTCTCTGTCTCAGGAGGTATGAAGTTCTTGTCCAGGAATGCATGCCTGCCTACTGACAGGGCTGTAGCAGCGGCAGCCATACTGGGGACAGCTATAGAAGGAGACCTTAGAGGGGCTATGGGGTTGATTATGTTGGTTAGAGGATTGGACATCAATACGCCTAGGAATGCTCCCTTGGCCGCCGCCCCAAGGACATTTGTATCTGCTATGTCGTAGGCAGCGGGTCTGATTATGGTGTTTATGGGGTCCCGCCAGTCTGCGAATTCGGCCCCATAGATCCTCTCTTTCCTGTAACGTTCTATAGCGTCCCTGAATGGGAAGAACTTGGTTCCGAAGTATGGGATCTCAGCCAGGACATCATGAGTGATGACATCCCAAGCCTGCTGTGCTATCGGAACAGAGATTATGTCTCTTATAGCCCCTTCTATCTGAGATTTCTCATTAAGATCCGCTACTCCCCTATCCTCGAATCGGGGATAGGCGAATATCTGGTTCACTACGGCATCCCTCTGAGCGAGGGCCATTTCTACACGCTTTCTCCATCCCTCCGGTAGAGATTCCATTATGGGCTCTACCTCTTTCCTAGTCTTGAGGAATGCGTAAGAGTATGGGGCTACGTCACTTAGTATGAGTAGCTTGTCTATTACGTCGTATACGCCAGACACCCCAGAGTGTAGGGGGGAGAGGGCCTCATATCCAGCTCCTGGTAGCCTAGCCTCTCCCTCTGGTATTTTGGTGAATGGATCTCCTGTGTGGAAATCAATGAAATAATCCCTGTCTGGCAGGAAATCTGAGTCAACCCCCGGCAGGAACGTAGGCATGGTATTCCGTATGGGGTTGAACCTCTGAGCCAGTCTGTAGGGAGTAGAGAATTCGGGGAGAAGGAATCGGCGGACAGGTTCTGTGAGGCCGAACAGGCCACCCAAGCCTAAGCCATAGAACTCTCTACCGGTGCTTCCTATGGCCGCAGCACTAGCTGCTGTGTATGATTTGGCGCCCTCCAGATCGACTCCTAGGAGCTGAAGGGCAAACTTGTAAACGCCAAGAGGCTCAGTGGCTACAGCCGCTAGCTGCCTAGTTCTAGCAGTTATGTCCGATACGTCTTCCCACTCCAGCTCTTGAGGCTCTGGAGGAGCTATACCCAGTCTTCTGGCGGCACTAGGAGGGACAGACCTGTCCTGCAGAACCCCAGGTACAGAGGGCATACCCAGGAGATATCCTGAGTGCATCCTCTTTATTGGTTTGCCTATTATTGGTATGTGCTGATCTATCCAGGATAGTATTGGGCCAACTATTGGCAGCTCGTCGAACCTACCAGCCGTCTCTAGATAAGGTCTGTCGTAGTAATGCTTTTCCTCTAGTGCATATGGGTCCAGTATCTGCCGCAGCCCGAATAGGCTGTGGGGAGTAGGAAAGGGGATGCCAAATACATTCGTGTACTTGCTGTAATACTCTCTCCTGGACCCATATATGGACTTGGTCCTATAGTCAGTCATCAGCTTGTGATACCAGCTATAGGTGAAGTAGGAGACATCAGAGCCGAAGAATGGGGTGTAGCCGAACCCCCACAGGGCTCCCTTCCTCACAGGAACCTTTCTAAGGCCCTCATATTCCTCTCTGAGCTCTTCTGAGGGCTGGCTTAGTCCCACACCACCAAATAGGGTGTAGGAGGCTCCTGCACCCATTAGAGCGCCTCTCAGGCCCCCTCTACGGAGTCCTCCTAGGAAGGATAGTAGGGGGAGGCCGATAGTACGGAATATGGTGGCGCCCTCACTCTCTACAGAGCCCGGATAAGCGCTCTCCAGGGCGCCTGCAACCGCTCGTATTCCCAGAGCTTCTCTTAGCTTCTGCTGAGCTACCCTGGCCTCTGCATATACTGTGGCCAGGGCCTTTACGGGAGATACTCCTGTGATCTCCTCTATGGCGAAGTCGGCATATCCGGCCGCCTCTACTATGGCCTTACCAACTATAGGTATGGCTATAAGGCGGCCTATGTTTACCAGCGGACTCCCGCTAGGTTTGGCGGCCAGACCGAGTTCTGAGGTTAGAGAGCTTACCCTGTGAGCCAGGAAGCTGGATAGTTCTGCAACGGAGGGAAAGACCCCCTTCGGGGCGGCATAATACTTGGCGGCGTAATTGGGAGATAGCTCACCGGCTCCTGTGAGCCTGGGTTCAGCGAATTCCTTGCTGAACGTAGAGCGGAAAGCCCTATCTACGCCTTCTATACCACCGGTGGGATTGGGCAGATACTTGTCTAGCTCGTTGAGGGTCCCTACGTTGGACCTCAATTTCATCTCAGCCGACTTCTTCAGAACCTCGTAGTCGGTGTGTAAACCTAGTAGTATTCTAGCTCTGTCCTTCAGAGGTAGGGCATTGAAGTCTACTATCTCCCCGCCGCCGGATATCTGAAGAACCCGACCACCAGTCACTCTCTGGAATGCTTCTGGGAAGAAAGCTCCTGCTGGGGTTCGCCCTAGGACCGACTCTGCAGCATACTTGAATGGACGCTTGTATACTACGGCCTCTCCAGTCTCAAGACCGGCAGCTATCTTGATCGGGTCTATGAGGAATCTCTCTATGAGAGACTTCCTACTTCTGTAGGCTGGGCCAATTCCTATGGAGGACTGCAGCTTGGCAAAGAAACCGCCCTCAGGATCTTTTACTTGGGCGCCGCCATATCTGAGGGCTGAGTATAGCTTCAGGGGATCCCTCTGGGCTTCCCTGAGCTTCATGGGCCTGTTGGATACGGCCTTAAGAAATACGTCTGCTGGACCCTTCTCAGGGTTGGGGACCGATATTGCTTCGTAGAGAGTGTCCCCGATGAAGTATTGTAGGCCCCGTCTAGCCTCTCCTGGGGGAGGAGGTAGGATAGCGAATCTCTGATTCGCGCCTAGGAGAGACTTTACTACTCGTCCCTGGCCGAACGGATCGAAGATACTGAAGATCCGTCTTACGGTCTCTCTGGAGGCTATACGAGTATCTACTATCCTGCCAGAGGTTCTGTGCCTGTAGATCTGTGGATCTAGTAGGAGTTCGTCCTTTACCCAGCCCTTCTCTCTAGCGGTGAATAGGGCGTCCCAGGACTGTTTTCCTATGAGGGACTGCCACCTCTTCTGATCTTCGAGTACCTCTCCTATGGTTACCCGCTCTAGGTCGTGTGGGAATAGAGAGAGGTAGTTGTGGCCAGAGTTCTTGTTGTATATGTAGTCCTTGGCCCGCTCTAGGTAGGCGTTGGCTACTGCTCGGCTATTTAGGGCCCCCTGTACCTCAGTGAGAGCATAGACATCCTTTACTAGATCCGGCTCGTCTAGTATGGCCTCCTGAGATCGGATGTCTACCTCAGCATCATGTATGGTTCTTCTGGAGGGAGAACCGCTAGATAGAGGACCTCTTTCTGACCTTTCCGCCAGACGCTTTATGAGCCTGCCGGGAGCCATGCCGGCCTTACCGACTAGAGAGCCATAATTTACGTAGTGTAGGAAGTCGGCTATTAGCGGGGACCTATATCCCCGTATGGCTAGAGAGCCGAGATATATCGCCCCAAGCCCTGATGTGAAGGCATCAAGGATGTTCTTGTTTTCTCGGCGCTCTTCAGAAGGCATCGGGCTTGTCTGCTGCCTCCGGACTCAGGAGGTCTTTGGCGGCTCTCTTCTTGTCCTTTCCTATCTGTGTCCCCAGTATGACTTCTGCCTTGGCTAGTAGGTCTAACTGCTGATGGATGTTCAGCTTACGAACATCTAGTGGGGACAGGGACTTGAATGCTGTACAGATTAGTGTCTCTATAGTGTTTTCCAGGAGCGCCTGGTTCTGCCTATGCTCCTCGAGGAGATCGTAGAATTCATCCTGACTCTTGAAGGAAGAAAGACCTAATATGGCTTCTGCCAGAAGGTCTGGGAGGGCGGCCAAACACTTGGAAGATAGATACTCTTCCTTGTCTTCTACTCCAGGTATGTGGAGGGTGGCTTGGATACAGATCCACTCGTTCACCTCTGTGGGAGGTAGAAATGCTCCCACTTTGGTTAGGTGTCGGACTTCGGCAGCAGTTAGCGGGCGCACTACTACATCAAGTCCGAGGACCTGAACTAAAAAAAGGTGCTCATGCTCGGTGAGGAGCATGAGCACCCTATCGTTGGAGTGGCTACTGCTCACTACATTATAGGCGAGTAGGTTCAGGAGCTGCGTTCGAGAAACCGGAGAGCTCAGTAATCCGGTCTGCTAGAGTCGTGACCCAGCCAGAGGGGAGATGGAGCAGGTCTGATTGAGTATCATATCTGGGGAATAGCAGCGCCTTGAACACTACCTCCTCCTCACCTTCATCCTTGTTCTCCAACACCTTTGTGGTGTCTACATTGCCATCAGTGCCCTTGGCTCTGTTTAGTAGGGCCTTCTGAATCTGCTTCCACTCCAGACGATTGAGGCTGCGGTAGATGAACAACTGGTCTCCCAGAGTAACCATTTCTACCATGCAGCCAGCTCTCTTGGACTCACTGACTGCAGTTTCTACAGTTATGGCCTGCTGATCGGACAAGCCCATTCCTTTTAGTGTGTCTGTAAGACTCATGTCGTTCTTATTACTCTTCTTGATCTCGCTATGAATTCATAGGTTTCGTAAAGGGGCTCGGCCGAGCCCTGGTCCCCAGCCATGTTGTAGGACTGGGATACATCTGTTATCTCTGCTCCCTCTATTTGCAGATACCACCTTGCCTCTTCAGGATCTGTGAAGTAAACTGCCATGTCAAAAGGAGTTATGACATCTTCTGGAGGAGTAGTAACGATAGAGGGTTCTCTGAGTTCCTCTCCTATCAAGGATTCTATCAGAAGATTCTTGTCTACGTCTGACACCCTCCCATTAGAGGGGAAGAGTATACTTGATATCATCGTAGCTCGGGCATTAGCAGAAGTCAAGTCACTTGGAAGTAAGCTTAAGTCCTGTTTTGACCTAGGTTTACGGCGATTCTGTATGTCTAGAATCACAGAGGTGAGATACCCGGGCATCACGAAGTTTATAACGAGAAAGCCCTGAAGAACCTTCCTTGCTGGCGCAGTCTTGGTGTATTCGTAATCGTTGTATCCATAGATGGGAACTTTTGGTTGACTCTGCTTCCAGTCTAGTCGGAAGGACAGGTCTATATGAACGCCATCTATGAAGACAGATACGTTGGAACCAGAAGGAAAATTCACAGGGTTCCCTGATTCAACAGCTTTGTCTGGTCCAATACCCTCTTGACATTGGCCTCCAGCTCCGCAGGACTCATCTTGTCAAATGGAGTGGTGTATACTGTGGTTGGGGCGCTAAGCTGTCTGTTGGTGGAGACCAATGTTGTCGCAGCTACGGCTACATAAGTATATGTAGTTTCTACGTATATATCGTCTATGCTGTAGGCTGTGCCGTAGTTGGTCAGAGTGATTCCAAATATGCCCTGGCGGGCTATCTGACCCATCTCGTTGGCAGCAGTTATGAGTATGTCAAATGGGGGGAGCTGATCGGAGAAGAATAGCTCCTTGCTCTTGGCTGTCCTCTCTACTAGTCCGGGGCGTAGAACTGGAGCAAATGGATCTTCTTCGAGTGTTGCGAATACTAGGGTTCCTGCGAAGGTGCGGGCCCCCCTGTTATAGGCTATAGGGCTGGATCGTCCCAGCACCCTCACAGGATGTATAGACCTAGTAGAGGAGAGGGTTAGAGTCTGTATCGTACCCAGGCGGACGAATCGTGGCCGGTTGGACACCTTGTCGGTTTCCAACGGTATGTAGGCCACAATTTCTACATCAGCGCCTGAGTACGATATGGGGTTCATTAGATCGTCTTGGTCTTACCCTGACCCAGAGTCTTGACGAAACCCTGGCTGTTCCAAGGAGTGATGCTCGTAGCGACGAAAGTGCAAGCCTCGTCAGTGCTCATGTCGTCGATGGACATGCCCGAACCGACGTTCAGGATCTCTACGCCATGAATCGACATTCGAGAGAACGAGCCATACTCGTTAGCTGCAGTGATGACGATATCAAAGGGCAGGATCTGATCAGGATACCGGGGACGAGCCAGGATCTTGTCCAGAGTGATGACCGAGACGGTTGGATTCGCCGAACCGTCCAGGGTGCCGATCATGCCGGACGCCTTCTCGATAGTCGGGATGTTCACATCGCCGATGACGAACAGGGAAGGAGTATCATTCCTGTTGGCAATGAACCCTTGGTCCCTGAACGCCTCCAGGAGGGCCGAGCGATCAAATACCTTGAACACCAGAGAGCCTGCGATACCCCGCTTACCTCGGGAGAAGGAGCGGGGATCGGCATTGCCCATGGTGTAGATGGGGGCCTTCTCTCTCTGAACCGTGTAAGAGAGGCCCTGCAGTTCTCCGATCAGCTTACCACCGAACGTGACATGCATGTCTACGCCAGAGAAGCTATTGTAGCTCTTGCTGTAGACCGAAGTGGTGGATGCGTCAGAGGGAGGAATTCCTGATACCATAGTTATTTACCTTGTTAGGAGATGCTCTTTGCGAGAGACACGTCAAGAGTTATCTTGGTGACCTCGAAAGCAGGAACCAGAGTCAGAGAGATGGTGACCTCTCCTGCTACTACCTGCTCAGGAGTGGCAGATAGTGTGAAATCGTAGTCGTTTAGGGCGCTGCCCTTCATACCCTGGAGAGCTTGATCGATCTCGTTCTCTAGAGCATTCATTCTAGCGCCGTTGTGTGCCTCGCCGATGTAGTTTTCAGCGATGGAGCGAACCAGGTCTACGGCGGTCTGAGTAATTCTCATGGTGGACATGAGAACGTAGTCGGACCGGACGAACTTGTTCACGTTGTGGGCGCCAGTAACTCCCTTGGCTATGACGAAGCCCTTGGAACGGTTGTACATTGTTACTAGACGCATACCCGTGAGAGTGTTTGCTTGAGACCTGGACAGTAGCTTGAGGGGAAGGACTCCCTTCAAGAACTTGTTCGTTGGCGCCGAATGTGGTGCCAGGGAAGAGATTAGACCTGCCAGAGCAGCAGCACCGTCGGTTATGTAGGAGGTGTTGCTTAGATCTGCGCCAGCGGCAGCAGCCAGGGACTGAGTTAGGACAGAAGCGGCACGTATCGGAGCCGAGATGACCGATATGTATGCGCCGGCATCAACCTTGTTCCCGTTGCTGTCTACAGCGGCGTTACCGGCAGAATCCTTGGCCTGCCAAGATGTGAAGTAGCTAGTGCTGACTGCAGAGGAGCTAGCTGCAGAGGAGAACCTGTTGCCGTTCGTGTCGAAGGAGCCAGAACGGAAGTTGCCGTATATGGTGTCATATGTAGTTGCGGCCGAGAGACCAACCTCTCCGTGATACTCGTACCATTCGGTAAGTAGCTCGGTAGAGGGATCGTGGAACCACACTGACTTGAGTGGCGCTATTCCAGTCCCGCCCAGAGCAATTACTTCGCCGGATAGAGAGGCTGAACCGTTGGTTGCAAGCTCTCCAGACCTCTGGATTGCCCACCAAGTGGGCGGGGAGGTGGCTATTACGCCAACACAGGCGTTGTGATCGGCCGTGGACTGGTAGCAGAAGTCAGCTAGCTGCTTACCGAAGTTGTTACCTGCGCCAGCAGTGTCATCATCTATGTAGACACCAACAGGAACAACCACATCCACGTCCCTGTTCTTGAGGACGTTGTAGCCGCTCTGTAGCGCTGCAAATCGTGCCGAGTGTCCACTGTTGGGGTTGAGATATCCAAACAGCTCAGCACCAGTCTTGTGGTCTATTACGAGAACCTCTATGTTCTGTGCGCCGGCATTCACAGCCTGCTCGATAGCCAGAGCTAGTTCTCCGGGGAATGGATCCGAGGGAACATCGCCGCTGAAGTAGAGGCTGTTTATGGCCTTGTCTACAGAGGAGACGGTAAGGGGCTCCATCAGAGGCACACCAGTGTTGCTGGTGATGCCCAGAAGAGTAACCTTAGGCCCCGCAGGGGGCGGCCCAATCTTGAGTCCTAGATCGTTTAGGACAGCATTCACATTGGGGAGAAAGTCATCGTTTGCCATGGCTTGATTTTACCTTTAGTGTTGTATGGTTATATCTCCGAAGAGATAGTTGCCTGAGAGGTCGTAGAACAGACCTCGATATCCGCTAGTGGTAAGCTCCCCAGACACGAGCTGCCCAGCGATATATCTCTTGCCATCGGCTCGAGATATATTGTCCGAAACGTCCAAAACGACATCGTATCGAAGCATATCTCTTTCATAGACTACCTCGAGTTGTTCAGTTCTGAAGTAGTATTGGGCCCCCCTGGTATAGAGTGGCTGACGCCACCTTGACGTGGTTTCATCCTCCACTCTTCTCCAGAAGAACGTTTGCTCGACTCCATTTTTCTGTAGAACCCAGCTATACAGTCTCATGAACTGCTCGAACCACTCTATCAGGCTCTCAACAGAAAGACTGTCTTGCCCAAAAGCATCGAACTGAACGATGTTGTCGAATGTCTGGCCTCTTACCGAGACCGTGTATCCTTGTTGTAGGGGGTCCTTTAGAACCTCTCGTTGTCTAGGCTTCAGCTCTTTTCTGGTACCGAAGGGCTGGGATAGCCCTCCAGGCTCTTTTCTCACCAGATGCCAACCGATAGTTGGCCTTATCGGGGGAGCGTCAGAGCCTTCTCTGTTATCCTTTGCTGCAATTGAGTTTACGGCCTCGGTCCTAAACGTGTGGTCAAAAACGACGTAATTCCTTTGGTCTAAAAAGGATAGGACATGTCGGTCCTCTTCGGACGGCGCGTCCTTCAGATCCATACGGATCAGCCCCTCCCACTTCTTGGTAGTGGGGTTGGTCACCAGTTGATCAACGGTATAGACCTCATCGGTCCTCTCGTTGAGTATTTGGTCCCCTTCCTTGGGCTGTATGAATGCGAAGGGGAACCATATGAGGTTCTTGGAGATCCTATTTACCCTGAAGGTGGTCTGATAGCGCCGTAGAAGCCTGTCTATCAGCTCCATGGTCTGCAGGAGGGTCAGATTCCCACCAGCTCTGGTGGACTTCCTGCGGACCTCCATGTTCTTGGTACGGGGGTCGTAGACTATCAGATACTTGTCTGTGAACAGGTCTGTGGGCTCTATAGTCATACTGACGGCCCTCTCGTATCCAGGTTGTATTGGGTTCCTCTGGGTCCTGGTTTACCGTCCTGTGTGGTTCTCTCCTCCAGATATACTGCCCAGTAAAGAACCTTACCTTCTCTACCACGGATCCCAAAAGAGTCTGCTACTACGTAGGTTCGGATTATGGAGAAGGGCTGAGTTGGTATGCCAGTGTCGTGGTCCGCAGCCAGCTCAAGAATCATGTCGTACTTGTTGACCGGCCGGTCGTGCTGCACAACACATCTGACCCTAAATGTGGATATTCTCCCTGCTTCTGAGTAGAACTCAACCCCTGGAGTTGATATCCAGAGATAGGCCTTTACCAGGAAGTCTGTGAATACGAATCCGGTGTTGAGGCATCGTGGACATGGGGCGTCGCCCTTATGGTCACACTTCTGGTTTCTGTTGGCTTGCCTAAGGCCAACCCACCTGTAGTGGCCATCGTCTCGTATTCTGGCTAGGACAGTTCTGGGATCTATGAACGATTGGCGGCCCATGCTAGAACATTGGGTTGTTTGTCCTGGCCTGTCTAGACAAGGAGGTGTTTCCTATGGGGGCGTCAGGCTGTGAGTACCGGTTTATGGGATTTATGTATCTGCCGTTGGGCCCATACCACAGCCTATCGTTGTAGATTCTCTCATCGCCGGGAGTGGTAGATATTGCAAACTGCCAGCCCTTCTTTATGGTTTCTAGGGCTCTATCTCTCTCCTCACGTACACGGATAGCCTTCATGGCTACTCGTCCTATGAGCTGATCTACAGATAGGTTTAGATCTCCTACTTGATGCCTGTTGCCGGCTACCAGGAACTTCTCGTATTCCTGGTCCTCTATGATGTCCAGTATGGTAGCGTAGAGAGTATACTTCGTCCTGGCCCAGTTCTCCTCTGTGAGGCTGAGGGACCTGCCTGTTTGCTCCCAGAGGATTATTAGGTTTTTCAGGGAGAGGGCGGCTATGTAGTCGTCTCTGACCATATCGCCGCCTATATGGCGAAGCTCCCTCTTTACCGTTCTAGGGTCTGGGCCTCTAGGGAACAGTTCCGTAGCTATTCTATAGGTCATACCGCCGAAACCATCGTTGTCGGTGGATATGATCTTGTCGCTGAGATGGACTTCTACGCCTGCGTTTTTGGGTAGGTCTTTACCAAACGTGACTACTATGTCACTACCGGTTACGGATACTGTCCCGGTAGGGTATGCCCAATCTACTGTGTTGTCCGTATCTTCAGTCTTTAGGAGTTGCCCAGAAGCCAGGTATTCTTGGTCGAATAGAGGGAAGATATCGATATCTACTTCATCACTTATGTCCGGGGTTCCAGATACGGTCTTGGAGAACGTGAATCGGATAGTTCTATCCCCGGTGAGAGACGGAGAATTATCTGACGAGTAGTTCTTCGGCCGGACCTTCTCTACGACGAAGTCAAGCCCCAGGGCCTTTACGTTAGACGGAAGGAATAGGTCCCCCTCCAGAGTCTTGGACTGAGCCTCCTTCTCTATAGTGGTATCTACCTCAAAAAGATCATCCCCAGTTGTGAACTCTAAGATTATGGAGGTAGTCAGATCGTCACTAGATCCGGTTCCGGAGAGGGACTGAGTTACTTTTAGATCGTTACCTACGATGATTATCCTGTAGAGAGTATTCTCTTTCAGGATATGGGTAGGCAGAACTGTTATCGTGAATGTTGAGCTGTCATAGGTTATGCTGACAGGCACCCTCGTCTGTGTAGATAGATCCATTAGGTGAATGGTGTTCTCATTCACCGTGCTGGAATCTAGTGCATCCTGGAAAACTAGACGTATAGACTTGTTGAGGTATACGCCTGTTGACTTGTCTACAGGGTCAGACGAGGATAGAACTGGTTCAGCCATTAGACTTGATCATCAATAACTCTAGTAGTTAGAGAGGGGTCATTGCTCAGGTTGGCATTTACAGCGGGTATGGTGGCGACTATGTTGGACACCATATCAACGGGCCGTCTGTTGGACACGTTCTTGATAACCACAGAGGTTCCCTCTTGGAGGGCTAGGCCCGACCGGAAGAACAGAGACATACGAGAGAGGTCTCTATCTCTGTCTAGGCTCTCGTTTGTCCTTATGCCTGCGGAGTCAACAACCATAGGACCTACAGCATCTATATCGCACACCAATATGTGAGATACGTAGTAGCCCTGGCTGGTCTTCTTTATAGGAACATATGGGGATAGTAGGATGTTCCAGTTGGCCGGGAACTGGCCTCTAGCCTCCAAAGATCGTCCTCTAGCAGAGCCTACATAAGGCACCTTGCTGGGCTGGCGGACTTGACTAGAGCCTGGGATGGTGAATAGGCGGTAGATACTGGGCTCGGAGAACACAATCCACATGAGTGGGTGGACTATGAGTGTGTTTGCCTGGTACCCGTTGTCTAGTAGGTCTCCATAAGCCTTGAAGAGATCGTCTGCTGTTACCGAGCCGTTGTAGTCTCCCGCACCGTCTCTGCCTGTGGTGGACGGCTTTCCTGTGTCGTAGTTGTCGAACGACACGGTGGCCTTGCTGTAGAGCCTATCTACTATGTCTTTCTCTACAGCCCTCCGAATGGCTCTAGCTCCTAGCCTCACATGCCGGCTTATCATCTGAGGAGTTCCCTTGTCTAGAGTCTCCTGAGAGACTCTTACCGATACTCCCCACTTGGACATGTCTGCATAGCACAGAGCACCTAGAGATGTACTTGATTCCATAGGTGCTTGTCCGGGGGAGACCTTATGTGCTACGAGAGCTCCTGCAGCTAGGGTATGCTCCACAGCATCGAACGTATTTACTGGAACCTCGTCCAGAAGGGGCCTGACCACCTCTGTAGGCTCTTCAGCCTCTATGATATCCTCGTGGAGGATAGCAGGGGTGAAGAACTTGGCGAAGCCACCACTATCCTGTAGTGCCTCAAGTTCTACATTCAGTAGCTCTGAAGCGCTGCAAGTGCTGGATCTCCACTGATCCCTGAACACCTCATAGGCGCTTTTGATATTGCCCTGCTTGATCAGGTCTACCAGGGTATTTTTTAGTGAGTTCATTTTGTGATAATCCTCAGATTACATGCCCCAACCAGGGCCGAACCAGGACCTTACAGATCTAGGCCCAATATGGAGAGAGTGATCTCTTATTACTATCTCGTCTAGGTAGATGCTGCCAGACGCTGTAGGCGACGCGAACACAACCCCTGCTGTATATGCAGCCATACTGGCGAATGAGTCGTAGTTGTCAATGTTCTGTACTGGAGTCTGTTCAACGTTGTCCAGCCATATACGCATAGACCCATCAGCCGCCACATCTGAACTAGCCCTGACCAGCTCTACCTCTACTGCATACGGCCTGGATTGTCCTGCCAAGACTACTCTTGAGTTAGACCCGGTTAGGTCGTCAGTCATTGAGAAGCTGAAGTAGTAGTCCGCACCTACCTTAGCGAAGGATGCAGTAAAGAATCCAGCACTACTGAATGGCGCATTGGCGGTTATAGCTGTATGCAGCAGGATATCAGAGCCGTCTGTAGCTAGTGGCAGGTTGTTGGGGTCCGCGTAATACCTGAACCTTATGAGGTTGGATGCTGGTGGAGATATGGTTACGTAGGCATAGGATTGTTCTGAAGACGATCCTGTAGATTGTGCTTGCAGACCTAGGTTTGTGCCCACCATACCCGCCGATGTGGATATAGATAGACCTCCCCCAGGGTGGTTGTCTATGGTAGCGGTATACTCGGAGAAGTCCCCTACCTCATGTGTCACCCTGTAGAGATCTGTCATTGCATTACTTCAATATAGGTTATGTGGCCGCCAACCTGTACTGCAGCACTCAGGTTGATGTTGAGAGCTGATCCTGCAGGAGTCTCGAACAAGCCTCCTTCCGGGAGGGAGGCAGAACCACCATCTCCAGCAGCAGATAGGGTTATCGGCCCTGTCAGATCATTTGAGCCGTCGTTGAATTTGACAGTAACAGGACCCCCAGCTACTACGGTGTAGCTTAGAACCCGTATCTTCTTTCCAGAGGCAGCCGCTACCAGAACGGTGTTCCCGGAGGTAGATGTGTCTATAGCTTTGAACTTGGTAGCACTCATTCTTCTCTCCTAACGATCACAGATCCGTCTGGAGTGGTAAGGATATCGATTCTGGGGTTCTTACCTTCTTCTTCCGTGACTTCCGATATAGAGCCTAGTCTCCTATCGACATAGGTGAGTGCCGACTCTAGTAACTTCTTTACTTCTGGCCTGTTGAGGGAAGTATTCTCTTGTGCAAGACAGTGAGTTGCTATCTCTTCTAGAGAATATCCCTTGTCAGACCCTTCTTTTACCAGTTTCTTTAAGGCGGCGACTACTATGTCACTTGCGCCGTTTATACGGACCAGGTTCCACCAGTTGTCCAAAACTTCGTCATCCCTGTCTACAGGCTCTATTCTTTCTTTGCCATAGACTATATGGCCATCGGAGATGGCTCTCAGAATCATCTGATAGTATTCATCAGGCCACCCTGGACTTATGGTGGCCCACCACCTCTCCGGAGATAGATGTATATCCCCGCAGAAAAAGAAAGACTCCCTCTTCAGGTTCAACGAAATCTTCTTTCCGAAGAGATGAGAATAAGGGTTTTGTTTCTTCGTTTGACTTTTCTTCGGCATAGCTTTTCCTCATATGAGAAAGGCCGGCCGGGGTAGCGAAGCCGGCCGGCCAGGTTGTCTGTCCTACGTTTGTTTTGACGGTCCGGAAAGCACCGGCCTTTTGAATACGGATGTGGGGGAGGACTAAGCCTCCCCCTGTTGGTTAGACGCTGCCCTTGGGCGAATCGCCTGTTATGCTGCTCAGGTCGCCAGAGACAGTTCCGTGACTTACGTTGACCACGAGCTTGTCAGAGAAGTCGAAGGACTTGGAGCCGACGAAGATGTCCTTCATCAAGGCTATTCCCTTGCCTTCGTTCACGACGGCGAGGCCGTAGCGCTCACGGAACTTCACCTTACGGAGATCCCTCTGAGGGACATCCCAATCCTCGGTGAATAGCTCCTCGTCTACGACCAGGAGACCAAGCTCATTGGTATCTACCAGAGCAAGGGTAGTCCTCTTGGTCGAGGAATCGAAGGACATGAAGGGGCTTACGATTACTCGGAGAGGAACGGGGAAGATCGAGGGCACGGAGCCCCGAGTAGTGGCGATCTGGCCTGGACTGGACACGTAAGTGTTCTGGTTCAGACCGCCAACACGCCACTGGGGAGCGCTGCCGGGAGAGCCCTGAGCCGCCTGCCACATGAGAGAAGCAAGGCCGTTCTCGAAGCCGAAGGCTCGGGCGATACCTTCATTGCCAAAGATCTGCCATGCAAGAGGATGCATGATCAGAGCGTTGGGAGTGAAGCCCGAATCGACCATCTTGCCATAGGCATACATAAGGTCGTCCAAGGTCAGAGTACCGTTGAACTGACCTGCTGCGTTCATACCTGTGGAGCTACGAACGTTGGGGTCGGTGTTGTCGATTACGGTGACGCCGTTGGTCGTGATCAGGTCAGCAACCTTCTTCTCCTTGTGGCGCGCTAGGGCCTGGCCGGCCTTGCGGAACAGGATGGAGAGAACGTCGAACTGACTGTATCGGACAGTCTCTTCGGAGACCTTGACAGCCACACCGGACTTTCCGATGGTCGCTACGACCTCTCCGCCCAGCTCGAGTTCCCTCTCTGGGTACTCTCCACCCTCTGGTATATCAGCGGCATAGATTGCTCCGAATGCAGGGATGACTAGCTGTCGCCCAGCAGTGAAGTTTATGCGCTGAAGTAGAGGGGTGAGGTTTAGGGCGGGCTCAATGGCGTCCCGAACCATGTTCGAGATTACACGAGGAATGAGAAGGGGGTGGTCCGTGGAAAAACCATCTGCGAGCATCTTCTCACGATACTCAGCATCCTTCTCGAGAAGCTCCGGGAGGGTTACACGCTGGTTTAGGCCATCGATGAAACCGTTGTTCTCCCAGATTGCCCTGACCTTCTTGACACGCGCAGCATCCTTGGCCAGGCGAGGATCTACAGGGAAGAGTTCCTCTTCTTCTGTGTCCTTCTTGTGGGCCGCCTCTTCGATATCCCTCTGGATACGAAGTAGTACCTTACGCTGCTCCTCATCGAAGCACTTGAGGTCGTCGTCTGCTATCTTTGTCATGATATTACCTCCTTAGAGCCTCACGAGGATGGTTAGAGCCCGATAATTGTTGCTGCCGTCGGAGACGGCGCTCAACAGGTGGGCTGGGACGCCAGCAGTACCGGATCCAGAGAGCTTGAGGCCAGGAACGGTCTGAACTCGGTTCAGGTCCTGGAACTCCTTCTGACCATCAGCAGTGAGAGCTGCAGTAGAGTCGGACCGTAGTTCGGAATCTGCAGCGCCAGTGGCGAAGACGATAGAGCTTAGGCATCGGCCTATGACGAACTCTGCCTGCTCACCGTTGGTGACATTCAGAGAAGTGTCGAACTTACGATACCGGCCCAGTAGCTTGGATTGCTTCTGAGCGATGGAGAGGCCGGAACCGTAGTTCCAAGTCTCGCCGTCGGAGGCGTGAGCTACAGCGACCATGTCGCCAGCGCGGATGGCGTGCTCATCTGTGGTTATAGCCGGAATCTGAATCACGTAGTCTGTTACGACGCCAACGTTATCGTTGCGCTTGTAGTTCGTGAACGTCTCCTGCAGCATGAAGCTGTAGATGGGCTGATAAACCACACCAATAGGCTTTACGCTGGTGAGGGAAGAAATGCTTACGTCAGAAGTGGGCAGGCCCCAGGAAGCGCCGTCACTGTGGTGCTTCATGACTGCTGTGATGGAACCGCTGACAGCTACTGCAGGGAATAGCTTGCCGGCAGCATTTGCGGGAGCATTGCCAGTTATGACGCCTACTACAGTGCCTGCGTCGATTACGATGGGATCGTGATGATATTCGTCCACACGGACTGCCGGTAGGCCGGTCCAAGCCTCAAGAGGTACGGCGTGAACGTTGGGGCGCTCACCCTCGCACAGCTCGAGATACGGAGGACGGACAGCATCATACCCTCGGGGAATTCTGGTTGCCATTAAAAATTACCTCAGAGAATTAGTTTTCCTAGAAGGTCTTTGCGGTCAGGAGTATTGGTATCGTCCGACTCGCCGTCGGGGGTTACCTTTTTGTCGCTGACCAGAGACGGATTCTTGTCCGTCTTGGTAACAGTGAGAGAAGAAGTATCAAGTTCTAGAGAGAGGTCCTGCAGAGTGTCTCGTAGAGACTGTACAGTTCTTTCAGCTAGAGAATCGACATAGGCGGCAAGGCTCTCGTCGTCCTTGATGTCCTCTGTACCGGGCTTCTTCAGAAGGATGCGATACTGAGCGACCAGCGTGGCGTAGTCTTTCGCCACATCGCTCTGCATCTTCTGGAGGTCCTCCATAACCCTGGAGAGCTCTTCTTCCTTCTCTTCGAGCTTCTCTTTCAGGGTGGCGATTTCCTCATCCTTTTGGGTGATTTGCCCTTGCAGAGTCTTCTTTTCCTCACTGAGAGAATCTACGGTTGCTTGGAGTTTTTCAACTTCCTTGGTCATTCTATCTCTCTTAGTGGGTTGCGCGAGCTTGTCGTTTGTATCGCTCCCCTCAGAATCGGAGTCCCGGTCTAGGCGGCCATCGTCAGCATCGCCTTCGGGGATGTCTTCATCATCGGTAGCGTCGGTGGGGTGTCTGGAATCCCCGGTCCCCTTCTGAGATAGCTCGTCATCCTCTAGAAGGGAGTTCATGAAGTCCTCCAAGGACTCCACTGCGGCCTTAGGTACTGCTACCAAGACCTTGTTTCGTCTATTGACGAGAAGGTTCATTTCATCCCCGTTCCCGTCAATTAGTGTCATTTCTGATATTATGCTTCTGTTAGCTCTTTCTGTGAATTCGATCAGATCTGCATCTCCGTCCTTCAGCTCCTCCCAGTCAGTAGAGACAACCTTTGCTCCAGGTTGGGCTGGGATAGTGACGAAGGAGACTTCGTGATACGTGAGCGGTCCCGTTATGGCGTAGCACAACCGCTTGCGGCCTTTTTCGTCTTCGTATACCTTTCCAGGCAGGTGCTCACAGGCTTTGTCGCTTCCACCCCCAAATATCCTATCGAACGCCGAAAGTAGTGGTTTGGAGCATACGGAGCAGGTCATTACTGGGCTACTCTGCCCGCTAGAAACGCTCAGATATCTACCGTCTAGGATCTTATCTATGGCGTCTGGGTCGGTTATCCTGGCCTTGATGGTTACGACACCGGAACCCGACTCTCCCTTGGATGCTACACCAGGCTTTAGGTAATCTCTGCGGAAGTCATCCCCAGTTTTCAGGGCCGTGAACTTTCCGCCTATGATACGCCCTATAGGATCAGACTGATGGTCGTGGTGGGTGAGTACGGGCTTGTCGAACTCAGCAGTGCCCCCATTCTCCCTGGAGAAGTAGGACTTGTAGCTCTTTCTTACGAAAACCCCTGGATATACCCTGTTGTTGGCCAGAAGGCCAGAATGGGTAGAATTTACAGAGATTTCCAGAGCTGTATCGTCGCCGCTGGAGTCAAGGCGATTCTTGGCGTCGCCGAGAATCCTCTTGCCTATCGGCTGCTCAATTATTTGTGTGTCTCTTATTTTTAACTCAGACATCTGAATCGAGATCCCCCAGGGATATCCGCTCTTTGCTGGACTTTGGTATAAGGTTTTTGTAGATGATGGGGCCAGACGAAATAGGGACCTCTATATCGTTTGCACCATCGTTGATCCTGACTGAGCAGTAACCTATTGTTCTTGCTGCTTTTATGAAGCCAAATCTGCGAGCAACCTCTATCTGGGTGTCTACTAGACGCTCCACAGCAGCTACCATGGACTCGTATCTGACTCTGACCCTATATGGGGCTGTGTTGCCTTCCTGATCCGGGGTCACGTCGCTTATCATGGCCTCTACAAAGGTTTTACAAACCTTTCTAAAAGACTTTGCTACAAAGTTTTCCCGGAATTTGGAGATGGCCCGCCTACCTACTACTACTGGGTCCTCATGCCCGGCCTCAACACAGGCCTGATCGGCCCCTTCTTTTACGAAGCCAGTCAGCATGCGGCCTCCGATATTAGCTGTCTCAGATAGGAGGCTATTGAGTATATTCTCCAGCTCCTCTTCGTCGTCGCAGGATACCACCTTGTCTCGGTACCGATCGAAGGTGTTGATAATAGCCAACTTATAATCGTTGGCCTTTATCCTGCTCTTTATCTTGCTACCGCTTTGATTTGTGGGCGTAGCTTTGTTGCTTACGCTGTTCTGGTTGGCCCTATCTTGCTTGGCTAGCAGCCTACTCTCTATCCTTGCCGCTGTCTCAGAGTGAGTGTCTTTCTCCTGCTCTGGAGTCATGGGCTTCCTGGATAGATAGTCTCTACGGAGTTCTTCCCGAGTTATGGCGTCCGACAGGTATAGCTGCAGGCCGTGATTCTCCATAGCCCTGGCCTCTTCCCTATCTATTATGGGGAATACGAACTTCACCATGTTGTCGGGAGTTACGTCGAATCCGCCTTCTAGTAGTAGAGGCAGGATCAGCTTTTGGGTCAGGGCGGTCGAAACTACTTCCTGATAGTCCCTGGCTGCGTCAGCTACGTTCTTGCTGATGTTGGTAGCAGTGTTGCCGTGGACCGATATTGTCCCATTTCTGCGGGTTATGAACAGATGATTGGGGACGTTGAAGCAATACACGTCCCCGCTGTAGTTGATCACTCGAACGTCTTGTTTGGGGTCAACTACGTCATATCCACTGCCTGGAAGAGATACTAGGAGCCTGGAAGGGCCTTCTAGCTCCTTGGACACAAGTCCTGCCTTCAGACATAGAATCTGTATTCCCGCAGATATCTTGGGCGTTCTAGAGTAGTAGAACGATGGACTATCAGGGGCTGGAAGCCCTCCATCTAGAATTAGCTCCAGGAATAGCTGTATCTGTGCCTTTGTAGCGAAGACCACATCGTCTGGCAGAGTCTTGGGATAGGTCTTGCACTGCATAGACTCGTTCAGGAGGTCATACAGTGAGCTGTTCTGGGTAGCTATCTTTACATAAGTCCCATTGTCATAGGCCTTTATGTGAGACCTAGTTACCGACGAGAGTATCTGCTCAACAGTTTTGGCCTCATCCTTGTCAAAGATGACGAACTTCACTTCCTTGCGAGAGTGAGAGAGTTTCCCATACTTTAGGAAGCAGGCATATAGAGATATCAGCTCGTCGGATACTCTCCTATCACCCTTCCACGAGAATCTGGTCTGAAATGCAGACTCTTCCTGTATGTCCTCGGCATGTATTTTCTCCCAATACTCCCCATTTAGGGCCCACATGTCATGGTCCGGAGTCACCAGGCAGTCTGTATGCTCTGTACTGAAGTGGTACATGGGTCCGGTATAGGGGTAGACATGTCTGCTATTCGCAAAATGATACTGTATCTCCCCTGTCTCCGGAACCACGGTGGCTATCTTGTCCCGGTCGATGTCTATCTCCCAGTAATACTTCCAGCCTGAGTCTGTGAGGGTTTGGGTATCTCCCGAGTAGCATCCCCTGTTGGCGGACGATGCTCTGCCTAGATCTAGGGGAGATAGTCGTAGACCACCCAGAACCCGTGATTCAAAGTATTCTAGGAAGGGTCCTATTTCTAGGGCGCCGCCCTTGGAGCTTACCAGCTCTATGGTGTGTCTATGGGAGGTGACTACCTTACCGTTTATGGGTATGTCTTGGAGTTTGCGGTCTACCTCGTCTATCTCTGTGGTGCCGTCATCGTATACTATGGCAGGGTGGTCATCGGTTCCTATCTTGTAGTGGTAGAGAGGGAATACTTCTCTAGATGCTAGTAATACGGCTAGCTCTTCTAGCCGTCTCAGGGCCCTAATGTCGTCTAGTACTGGTAGTATGTATGGCGTGCCGAAGGTGAACCCGGTGGGCTTGTCCATTGTCATGAATATGACATCGTGGGGCCAGAACTTCTTGGCTACGCCGGTTTGAGGCTCTTGGAGCCACCTGACTGGTGATCCGTACCGGTCTACATCAACCTTTAGAGTTGTTGGGTCTAGGGGGAATACGGCCGCTATAGGAGCTAGTACCTTGCCATACATCATGATGGGCCGGCCGGTGCTCCTTCTCATGTCGCGCCTGAATACTAGCGCAGAGTTGTGGTATTGGATGAGATTGGTTACACACTCTCGAAGCCAGAACTCTGTAGGAATGTCCGAGACAATAGCCATCTCGAACAGTCTACGATTTACGTAGGACACCATCTCCTCATCTTCCCCGGTAATGGTGTACCCCTCCTTTAGAACTAGCTCCCTGTGCTTCCTTACGCTCTGGGATACGTAAGGTTCTACGTCACTGGCGACACCGATCTCTTTGAGATCATACTGGGGAGATATGAAGTTTCCGGTGCCAGTACGTCTATATCTTGGCTGAGAAGCCTCGCTAGAGAGCGCCCTACCGAGAAGCTTGGCCCTCAGCATTATGGCTCTCTCTATATTGGCATTAGATGGGGCCACAGACAGCTTTACGTCCGTGTTCATCCCTAACCACTTCTTTACTGTTTTTAGCACTACCTGAATGCCTCTCTTATGTGCGATGCGGCTTTTCTTATGTCGTTGTCTTCAGCAGGTACAGATGGTCCGTATCGTCTTCCTGGGAACACCCTGCTAGCTGTGGGCTGAATGTTGTCGAAGTACTTTGGCTGACTCTTCAAGACTGGCATAGTCAGGACTGTCTCCAGGCCATCATCAGCTAGACCAAACCCGGAAACTGGCTTGGGGCCTTCACAAGACTTTGCTGCTTCTAGATTTACAGCTAGGAAATCCAGAAGTTTTCCAAGAGTGAACAGATATCTCCTGTCGCCCAAAATGACCAAAGTCCTGTTCTGAGGCCTATTTAGGCTCAATATCTGGGATTGGACTTCAGCGAGAACCTCATCTACTCGACCCTTGAGGCTTTCTATGGAGAGGCCAATGGCCAGGCCTATGTCCATCAGGCTCGGACAGTTGGTATTTATCTGCCCAAGGCGCTTTTCTGCCTCGGCGAACTTCTCCATGACGCTCAGCAGGAGCTTGTCTACAGATATGGTCAGCTCTGAGGCTAGGTTGTATGCGGCGGCGGACAGCATGTTGGTTATCATGCTGTAGAAGGCATCCTGAAGCTCTATAAGTTCTCCTTGGAGGTCTACAGACAGTAGCTTGAGGGCCTTCCCCATTATGTAGAGGCTATCTGTGTCTATCCCCTCCAGTATCTGCAGCAGGCAGCAGTAGTCTATTCTCAGTGGGATATCAGAGAATATGTTGTATATGTCGTTGAAGGTAGAGTCCGACCTATCCCTGAGAACCACGAGATGGCTGGCTAGCTTGGGGCTAAGAGATAGGTCCTTGTCTTCTAGGTATTTAGATGGTTTTCCACTAGCCAAGAAGGGGGCGGACCCAAAGTCCGTCTGGTATTGCTTGGAGTAGAGAGTGGAGGTGTCTATGGCAGCCCTTAGGAGGTTCTGGTGGGCTATGACAGTTCCGTAAGCTATCCAATGGTCGTATCTTACATCCTCTGTGAATCCAGCTATGTAGTTTCGGACATAAGTTACCACCAGCTTGGCGTCCTCGAACCTAGTTCCCTTCTTTACCTCTTCGTAGTCTATTCCTGCCTCTGCCAGTATCTTCCGGCGCTTCTCGGTATTGGTTTCGAGATCATCGTAGTTTTCAATACCAGGGATCTCTAGCAGCTCCTTTATACGAGCCATCTTTATGCCCAGCTCGACAAGTATGGCTAGAGCTAGAGGTACCTGGGCTACGAAATAGCCTTTGGCTCCTTGCTCTAGTGCTAGCAGACTGAACCCCGGTATTTGGAATAGGGTTGTGCTGAGCATCATTATGAGGGCGCCGGCAACGCCATCCCCGGTAAGGAACCTGGATATGAGGTCCTTTCCACGACCCTGCTTGTCATAGACGAGGGAGGACTGAGACTGAAAATCTGGAGGTATCTCTACTCTGTCGTATATCCGTCTCAGGCGCCACTGCTGATCGGCCAAGTAGTCTACTATCTCGGTGTAGGTCTTGAAGGTTATTACCTCTCCAGGATAGCCTAGCCTTCTCAGGGCAGCGGACACATTGGAGTCCAATACCGGAATCTCTTCGGCAGGGTTTATCTCTTTCAGGCCGGTCTTTAGTCCCTCTCCCTTTAGGAAGGTAAGAGCTAAGCTGTCATACAGCCTAGTTATCTCCTCCTGAAGTGGGCCGCCGTCTGGTTCCGGCTTCGGTGCCTTCTTTGGGACTGTAGGCTCGACTAGAGTTCTCTTTCTGAAGAACTCTATCTTACCATTGTAGTCGAGGCGCCCAACCATGGTTATAGATTCCGCCTACTAGATCCTCCGCCCAGATTCCTTAGGCGCCCACCCAGTTTCAGGGTTCTACGTGCCACCTCAGGACTGTTTGTAGTGACAGTCATGTGCGCCCTATTCATCTCAGACTCTACCTGTTCCCTTATGATCTCATTTATTATGTCGCTACGCAACTTGTCTTCAGGAACATCCACTAGCCTTTCTACGGATATCCTCGAGCTGTAATTTATTTTGCTGAGATCAGAGTGATGCAGTATGTAGCCACTCACAGCCAACATGAAGGCCGTAAGAGTATGTTCTTGGCCCTGGCTATACTTTGGCAGTCCGTAGGAAGAATAGGACTCTACTTTGAAGTTCCGCATCTGTTGAACGAGGCCCATCCTAGGACTGTTCTTCGATTCAGAAGTATCCTCGGAACGTGGTAGTGTTATCAGCCCCTCTGCAAGAGCATTGGCTAGGGTGTTCACAAGGAAGGGCTTCGTATGTTTCCTTACTGTAGATCCATCTATTGGATCTCGTATCTCGATCATCTTTTGCATGGTGAAGGCTTTGAGAACCTTGTCCATGCGCAGACGCCTCTCCTTGGCGCCGGCCTTCTTGAGCAGCTCTATCTGGACGCTGCCAAATCCAGCGTCTATATAGATTCCACAGAACTGCCACTTCCTGTGTAGTTGAAGGATCTTCTCTACAGATTTGGTCTGCGTAAACTCAGATTGGGGAATTATTATCTTCTGGATAGGACGGAAATGGGTGCCGTCGGTCTCTACTATGATCGTATGGGTGCCGGCGGTCTCGTTCCAGTCTACTCCAAGGACATACTTCCTATCATGTCTGGGAAAGCGTTCCTCCTCTATGGAGTAGTCTTCTAGTGCTTGATCTATATAGTGGTTGAGGAATACACCGTCCTGCTGTACTCCGAAGTCAGCTAGAACCTCAGACACCCACATAGGAGTGTCGGACTTCTCAGCGTTGTATTCTCTTCTGAGCTGGGCCTCCATCTCCGCGTCCCAGTGCGGGTTCTCCATGGAGGTATACCAGAATTCCTTGTAGCCGAGATCCTTGTTGACTACTATGTGGTAGAATCTCTTGTGTTCTCCAGTGGGAGTAGAGGTGGCCCATAGGTTCACGTCGGGGTGAGACATTATGATGGCTATGATGGCCTCTAGCTCTTTGTCGGGGATGTAGTCGAACTCGTCCGCATATATGAGCTTAGCGTCCTGTCCACGAATCTTGTCAGATTTGGACGATGACCCCGCACCAGCACAGAATCCCTTTATTACAGAGCCGTTGCTAAGTTGTCTCAGTTGTGGTCTTTGGTGTTTTCTTTCTAGGGAGTTTTGGAGCCTCTCAGACTTGCCCACAAACTTGTCTATAATCTCAAAGATTACATTGATCTGAGACTCGTAAGGCGCAACGATTAGGACTGGGTAGTTGCTGTTAGTGAATACTTTGTGCAGTATGCCTACTACTGCACCCTCGGTCTTACCTGATCGGCGGCCCTGACGTATGACTTTGTATTTGGAGGTGCAGGATAGGACTTCCTGCTGATAGAACCTAGCCTCCCACCCGAACTCCTTCATAGCCCAGCTTACAGGATCCAGGTCTGTTATTGTGTTGAAGTATTCTTCCTCAGAGGGAAAGTCTTCGACACGAAGCCTAGCAATGGGATTGGCTACATGCCCTTCACACTTTGGAGGGAATGGGCTGTTGGTTATGCCCTGCTCATAGAGTCTTCTGTAGTAGTCCTTACAGTGTCCGCACAAATCCGGAAGAGGTGCCTTGAAAGGCTTGAACCCCCTCTCGTAATAGTTCCTCTCCGGAATGTACTTCTTCCTAGTCATCGTCGTCTTCTTCTTCGCTGCTCTCCTCTATCTCCTCCTCATACGAAGAGAAGTAGGAGCACACCTTGTTCTTCGCATCCCATGCAGAGCAGAACTTCTGGTAGCAGTCGTTGAATTCCTCTACTGTCTCTATGGACCCGTCGTTTATTATGGTTCTGGTTACTTTTAGTAGGGGGCAGCGCTTGATGTTGGACTTTATCGGCATGCCTTGTACTCCATGTCCCCCGATACCAGCTTTCCATCCACTATACAGTGCTGGAATATCTGGAAGTTGCCGTTGCTCTGGTAGTGGACTTCAGTAAACCCTTGCTGCCAGTTGACTGGGGTGTGGAGCCAGTCAAAGCTCTGATCGCACAAACACGCATTCTCTACCAGAGTGTGTACTCCATACACGTTCCTGTGTCTGATTACGTTGAGTTTGTGTATATGGCCGACCAAAACGGATGTGCCCATCTTCCTGTAGTAAGCTAGAGCAGAGGCTCCTGGAGAACTTCTAGCTACTGCACCATGCTCTACGTACAGGTTGCCTAGCTTTATACCTTGGTCGATGAAGTCTATATCGAACTCAGATAGGCCAAGGAGAGAATCTAGGGATAGGCATCGGAGGGATGATAGCTCCGGCGCGCGATCTATTAGGAACTTCTCTATTCTTGCCTCGTGGTTTCCCTTTATGAATGTTATCTTTGCCTTTGGATTCTGCTGTCTTAAAAGCCTTAGAAAGTCCCTTGCTTGATCTAGCTCTTCTTGGAAGGTATCGATCCTGAGAGGATCCTTCATGTACCGACTTACTGAGTACATGTCCACTATGTCCCCATTGAGGACTATCCTGTCCGGCTTCAGGGACTCTGTGTAGTCCATGGCTATAGCCAGAGCTGATGGACAGTGATAGGGGATATGGATGTCAGATAGAACAACAGCAACCTTGTGAGTGACTCTTTTCTTGGATACTTTCTTCAGCTTTAGTTTTGTGCCGCGCTTCTGCTTGGGGGCTTTGAGATTGAGCTTGTCTATTACAAGGGATCTGATGATGGATCTTACTCGATACTGACTCAATCCGAGAGCCTTGGCTATACGTCTATAGCCATACCCCTTCGACATAAGCTCTCTTATCTTTTCTACTTCATCTGTGTACATATCTTGCCTCTTGGCCCAGTATGGCCCTATTTACACTCAGTTGGCTATCGTGTATAGCTTGAAGTGCTCTTTGGCGCTGAGTGAAAGCCGCTCTGGTGTCGATGAGAACCTGGTCCCCGAGGACCTGCTCTCTATCTTTTCTAATAGTTTCGTTTCTGACACCTGGAGCAGCCATCTCCATGCCTAGCTGCAGGCCCCAGGAGATTATGCCTGCATAGGCTGTGGCCCTAGCTATTCCTGCTAGGGTGGCTCCTGCAGATTTCATAGGGTTCAGGTAGGTCTTCCTAAGGCCCCTGTATTCTTGCCTCATGGAGGAGTATGGTCTAGTATACCCCCCAATTATAGGCTTCTTCATTACTCCAGCCAGCTCCATCCTACTTAGATCGATCTGGTGAAAGATGTCCTTGGGGACCCTATGTAGGTGTGCAGCCTGAAGATATCCTAGCTTGGAGTACGTCCCACGTAGGAAAGAACCCTCCATGGACTTGAGGGGGTATCTGGCCCCCATCCTGGTTAGTCCTCTTACCAGGCTCCTGCCAAATAGAGAGAGGCCTATGTCTACTGCTATTACGGGGAGGGATACAAATGGGTCCTGGAGGTCAGGCTGGCCTCCAGTTGGATCCCTGAGCATAGCCTCTACGGTACTAACCACGTATAGTTCTGTCTCTGCTGTGTAGGGCCTGCACCAGACCCATAGTCTGGAAGTTCAGCCTAGTCGATGGCTGAGGAGGAGATATTCTGTTGGATTCTAGAACTTTGTTCTCTTTTACACCAATCTGAGTGCCCAAGGCTACCGAACCTACAAACGTAGTCGGGAATGCTCTTATGTGGAATCTGGTGTTCTTTCTCCTTGGTCTGATCTGCTTCTTTAGTTGGGCTACTAGTCTGTTGGTTTTCTTCGGTAGGGCGAACTTACCGGCGACAGCCTGTTGCAGATCCATGAAGGACGACTCGTGTGGGAACAGTCCTTTTTTGATAGCACCGGATAAAGGCTTACCTAGTGTTCTGCCGGCCCTGCGTAGAGGCTTGGACATTGCTGGGATGTAGCCTCTCTTCGTGAATGCTCTGAGGCCTAGTAAACCAGAGGATAGGAGAAGGCCGCCCCTGGCCATATCCAGACCGCTACGTAGCCTATCCGTGTAGTATGAATCACCATAATAGGCCCTCTGGGTCTCTTCGTAGTAGTCTAGAGCAGTCGCTCCTGCCTTGTATAGTCCTATTGCTCCTATGGCATGGAGGCCAGTTCTGGAGGTTGCTAGGCGGCCCAGAGGAGCATCGTTTATGACGTTGAAAAGTGTTGGGGCCTTATTGGTAGCTTTGGTGGCGGTTCTGGCCAGCCGGCCCAATATAGCAGCGAATCCTACCATGGCCCAGTATTGTCTCCAGGTCTAAGGATGTTTATCGCTCCCAGGCCTAGATAGCCCAATCCTAGAGCCGACATCACTCCCCCGCCCCTTATCAGAGAGGATCCTATAGTTGCGTGTACACCTAGACGTAGTGCTTCGGATGCTAGGGAGGTTGCGCCCAACGGGTCAATTCCTAAGGCACTAGCCCCAAGGACTGCTGCTGCGGAACCAGCAGCGAGTGCCCTATTCCTAGCAGCTATTCTGTTGGGGGGAGAGATCCTAATCTGTCCTCTCCTATTCAGTATGGCGGTCCTGCCAGACATGTAGAAGTCTGAGGTGGAGGAGATAGCCTTTCCTAGCTGATCGGCGTCATGTAGGCTTAGAGGCCCAGATAGCCTGACAGGAGACAGAGAGCCTACCAGGGGGCGGGCATCGTTGAGAGTCTCTAGAAATCCCTTGAAGAGTCTCAGCATTGACGGTTGTATCTAGACCCGTTGTACACAGGGGTTGAGTGGTTGCATCTCTTTACTCCATGCTTTGCTCTTTCATGGAGATGGATGGTCAACCCCATCGTGGGCTCTGTACTTTTTGCCGAACCCAAGGACCTGTATCTCGAGGCCTGTACTATAGATGCAACTCTGCCGTTGGGAAATTCTGCGTGCGGCTTCATGGTATGGAAACTTGCCGCACTCCCTCTAGATTGCCTGATTCCCTTGAAGTAACCTGGGCTGGTTTGGAAATGTTGAGTAAGCCAGGCAATTCTATCTGCTGGCATACTCTCTGTGCTGGACATTATAGCTTCTCTGACAGCCTGTATGTCAGCTAGTAGCCTGCCAGGCTCGTAGGTTACAGTGAATATTTTCCGCCTTCTGGGATTCTGCGCGTCCAAGTACATGAGATATCCATAGGATACCTTGTTGGCGTGCAGATAGGCGTTTATCTGACTTACGTGAGCATCTATTGGAACTGCCAGGTTGTCGAAACCAGTATCGCTAATGGTCTTTACTTCTACTGGTATTCCGCCCGACAGCATAACGTCTACGAAGCCCCGGACACCTACATCAGAGGCGACCACCTCCACTTCTGAGTCTGCTATGTTTCCAAGCTCTTCTTCTACTAGCTGGTGTATGTAGGTTCCGGAGGATAGAAGGTTCTTCGTTAGGGCGTCGTCCTCCTCCTCCCTTATAAGGGCCTCGAATAGACTCTTGCCCCTCTTACCCAAGAGAGAAGGAGAGATGAACTCTTCTTCCTCTTCATGGAAGATGGAGTAGAGGAGGTAGAAGGCGGCGGCGCTAATCCCCAGAAGAGGGCCTAACTTCATAATCTGCGTCCTTTATCCTCTCCTCAGCTAGCTTCCGTGCCTTACCTACGTTCTCAGAAGCCTCAGAGGCAGGAGTTCTTTCTGCCTTGTTGGCCTTCACCTTGGCTTCTCGGGTAGCTAGGAGAGACTCTTTGATCTTCATTATCAGTTTGCTATTCCTCTCGATTATGTCCAGGGCCGGGGATATTACCTCAGCGAATACAGCATCACCTTGGTGGCTGTATCCGGTTATCTTCTCAGATATTAGGTCTCCTTCCTTGGAGAGATGATTGGCCGCCCTCCAGTTTATCAGCTCGAACGCTGCTAGCTGATAAAGGAGATCCATGTCGAAGCTGTATTCAGGATCGCTCCAATCGTCTATACCTAGCGCCTCCAGATGCTTGGTGACCCACATCTGTATGAGGCCCTGCTCGAACGGACATGGCTTACCGAGAGGATAAGCCTCCTTTGCTTCGGTAAGGGGGCAGATGTCCACCATGGGACAGTTGGGCCCCCTACACCTCAAAGCCATACTACCAACAAAGCCGAAAGCGTTCTTACGAAAGAACGCCTCGGCCTTGCTGACTGCTCCCTCTGGTATGTCTAGGGCCTCAGACAGGCCCTTGGCCACCCCTGACAGCGGCCCAGACGGGACTTCCAGTATGTCTTTCTTCTTCCGAGAGGATCTTCTTAGCTGCCGTCTTGGCGAACGGGCAGGTAGGTCCGTTTTGTCTTCTGAACTGGTCGAACCATTCGAGTTCTCTCGGGTATCTTTCGGCGCAGAATCGTCGAACTCTTTCGTCATTGGCCAATATCAGGCAGAATCGAAGAAGTTCTTCAATTGACACTCTTCTCTACTGCCGCCAACATGTTCATAGCTAGTTGAACTATAGCCTTGGCTATGTTCTGCATGATCTGGGGCTCGGCCAAAGACCTCTTCTTCTCCACTAGCTCTGTGTGTAGCATCTTGTCCAGATAAGCTCTGAACTGAGAAGGAGGAACTGGCAGATCGAAGTCATGGAGGATGGCTATGATGGCGTCATAGCCAACCACCAGCTCTGAATCATTTTTCTTCTGCAGGCAGGCCTTGACCCTGTTCACGAGCCTCTCGTAGGGTGTTATCAGCATGCTTTATCAGTTCCTTTATTTCGGTTACCAGTCTCTCCTCTAGGTCTTCTAGAGAGTCGGCGGTTATGAGTACCGTAGGTGGAGTAGGGAGGACGATAGCGCTTTGGTTGGGTGACTGCTGTTGCTTGTGAAGATCTGGGAAGATGTTCAGCGACAGCCAGCAGCCAAAACGGTGAGTTCGCTCACCGCCCGTCTCTAGATCCGGTACTGTCGGTAGGTCGCTCGCCACCACGCCTACGTTGGTGACTACGAGAGACATTCCTGATTTCTCTGTCATTCTTTTCTATCTTTTCGGTTATGGGTTCGTGGATGTGCTTTCCGCACATGTCGCAGACATCATCGAAGATGAGGCCGTGCGTCTCTCTTATATTTACAGCACCGCAGAAACATTCCCAATACTTCATAGGAGTTTTTTGGACCTGAGCCAAGGAACTATTTTGTCTACGCCTAGACAGATGTGGAGATGAGGGACCATGGCGTTCCTCAACACATCGTACCCGATAGATTGGGTTACACCGATTACCTTTCCTGTTTTCACGTCGATGACTGGTCCACCAGAGCCACCACCATACAGCGGCGCCGTAACAACCCACCTACCACTCAAAACAGTAGATCTAGCAACGAGACCTTCTGTAATGACAGGGGGGCGCGACATATCACATCCTACCCTAACCACCCTATCCCCAGGATGGATTGTCTCCTTGCTAAGGGTAAGACAGAAATTTAGTTGTTTTGCGGTGAATAGGACGGCCAGGTCCATTTCAGGGGCGGCGGCTATCACAAAAGCTTGAGCCTTCCCTAGAGACTTGGAATTGCGGAAGAATTCCACACTCGCCGGCCCCTTCAAATCCTTCACAACATGATGTGCAGTAAGTAGATAAGTTCCTTTCTCGTCCCTCTTGTAGGCGAAACATGTACCCCCGTTTACGTATCCTACCACAGTTTTGGCCAGATCCCTGTAGTTGGGTGGCACTGACAAAATGACAGCCCCGGCGCCCACCAAAAAACCAACAAAAACCCTACTAAAGTTTCTCACATACACATTTGCTGAGTAGAGAGTCCCCCCCCCCCTCATCACTAAAGAATAAGAAGGTAGAGAGGAGGAAGGGGGAAAAATTACCGACACCAGGCCGGCGCGCCCCCACAAAAAACACATCCACTCTCAGAGAGAGAGAGAGAGTCGCGCCATAAAAAAACCACCCCCTTAAGGAGGCTTCTGGGACTAGTAAGGATCTAAAGTGGGGGGTCCCTTAAGGGGTTTTTTGGGCTTAGTAAAGTCATGAAG
>RFGN01000257.1 GCA_003696645.1 Gammaproteobacteria bacterium
CATGCAAGATATTGAAGATACCGGAGACAATGTTCTATATGCACGCATGGGTTGGTATATTGAAGAAACAATATACAAAGGGCTTGTATTTACAAAAACCAATGTAAATTGGAATCGCATGAGCCTTGGTTTCAAGTCCATAGTTAAGGACTTTCCTGACCAATGGAATGTTCAGGCATATGCGTATTATGCCTGTCTTGCCATGGATAGGGATGTTGCAACTGATATATTCAAAGACATCAAGCCACCAATTATTATGCAAATATGGGGTTCGGACTCATTTTATAATACTTGTAAAGACATATCATAGTTCTGATGCGTGTATGCTTGCATGTTAACTAATCCGGAAACGTCACAGGAGGCCAGAAAGGCATGTCTGGCTATACCCTGACACAGACCAGTTCAATTGAAGTTGCGGCAGAGATTCTCAGTCCTGCCCGTATCTTCAGGTTGGTGGTACACTGGAGGTGGCAGAGCTGATCCCCATGCGTGGTCCACAGAGATAGGGCCAAGGGGTGAATATCCAGGAATGAGCCCTGCCTCGATTCTCCCCGAACAGAGGTTGAATAGGTATGATGGAAACCTATCGCGGTGTCGTCAAGGCCAGTCAGGTAGACCATATGGGGCACATGAGCGTGCAATGGTATGCGGCAAAGTTTGAAGATGCGACCTGGCAGTTCTTTGCGGCCCTGGGGATAACCCCTGCATATATCCGAAAGGAGAAAATGGGCATGGCCGCCCTGGAACAGTCCATTCAGTACCATGCCGAGGTTCATGCGGGTGATGTATTGCTTGTTCGCTCACGAGCCTTGTCTTGCACGGACAAGGTGTTCAAGTTTGTTCATGAGATGGTCGATGCCCTGAATGGGAAGGCTGTTGCCACCACGCAGATTGTGGCTGTCCACTTCGATCTCGACAAGCGACGGGCCTGCGTCTTCCCAGACACGATCAAAAATCAGATCCAGGGTCTTCTGGATCGGCAGTCATGAAGCTCAAGGCGTTATCTTGCCCTCTTCTTCTGTGTACCTTTATGGTCCTGACATGGCCGGTGATATCTGCAGAGTTATCCATATCGGTTGCACAGAATAAACGTGCAGAAACCAATGAATCATCGACGGCACGTGAATGGGTGCAGAAGGTTCAGGATCTGTTGCGCTCGAAGACCAGTATTGCACGATATACCATGCGTATTGAAACACAGGACTGGCAACGAGAAGTCCGCTTGGATGCCTGGGATGATCGTCTCAATAATCGCTTTTTTATCCGTATACTCGCCCCGCCCAAGGACAGGAATACCACCTGGCTCAAGGTGGGTGGCAATCTGTGGATGTACCTGCCCAAACTGGAACGCGATATCCGGATTCCCCCTTCCATGATGCTGACCTCCTGGATGGGGTCGGACTTTACCAATGATGACCTGGTCAAGATGGAATCGATGGTGCAGGACTATACTCACCGGATCCTCAGCCGAGAGGGTGACCGACTAGTCATTGAATCAATTCCCAAACCGGATGTTGCAGTGGTCTGGGGAAAGATCATTCATACCCTGCGCACCGATGGAATCCCCTTGAGCGATGACTATTATGATGAACATGGAAGGCATGTTCGCCACCTGAGATTTGATCAAGTCAGGGTATTGGGAGGGCGCCGCATCCCTTCCCGCTGGACCATGCAGCCCCTGTCTGGCGAGGATGCAAATGGCAAACGAACCATCATGTTGCTGGAGTCGATCAAGTTTGATGTGCCGATAGAACAGAGGATTTTCAGCCGAAGACATCTTCGAAGTAGTGCGAATGATCGGGTGAAATGATGTTATTTCTGGCCTGGCGGAATATCACTCGAAACGTTCGTCGCAGCCTGATTACGGTTTCATCCGTGGCGCTAGGACTGGCTTCATTGATCTTCCTGTGGGGGTTCAATGACGGAGTCCACAATGCCATGATGCGCAATCTGCAACAGGTGATCGTCGGTAGTCTACAGATCCATGCCCGAGGTTATTTTCGCCATCCAAAACTGTCCCGTACTGTGCCTGAAAAGGAAAATGTTCAGCAGTGGTTGGAACAAAAGGGTCTTGCCTATACTGGAAGACTGCGTACCTTTGCCTTGGCAGCGAGTGAAGAGAGCAGTGAAGGCCTGATTCTGCTGGGCATGGATCCTGAAAGGGAAAGGCGGACCACAAGGATTGCAGAAAAGGTCAGCCAGGGAACCTTTCCCTCGGATTCCCATGCTGCAGAATGTGTGCTGGGTCTCACCACTGCCCGCAATCTGGGTGTGAAGATTGGCGATGAGGTGGTGGTTTTGACGGAGGACCGCTATGGCTCACTCGCAGCCGAGAAGCTGCGTCTGGTCGGGATTATTGACAGCGGTGAGATGGGGATCGACCGCGGGCTGGTGATCATGCCATTGGCCTTCTTGCAGGATATGCTCGGCATGCAGGGAGCCCTTTCGGAACTGGTTGTACAGATTCCAGCCAGACAGCTGGAATCTGTCACCAGATCCCTGCGAAGCCTGTTGGATGATCGCTATGAAGTGCTGCGCTGGTATGACATGTATCCCATGATGAAGCAGTGGGTAGATCTTGAAAATGCCTTCTACTATATCTTTCTTTCCATTGTTCTGATTATTGTGGCCGCTGGTATCATGAATACAGTGCTGATGAGCATGTTGGATCGTATCCATGAGTTTGGCGTGATGATGGCGCTGGGATGTGGACGTCTTAGACTGGCCTGGATGCTGATGGCCGAGTCGTTGTTGCTCGGTGTTGCGGGTATCCTGATAGGCACGGTGGTCGGACTGGGACTGGTCGGCTATTTTCATACGATGGGAATCGACCTGAGCCAGGAGATGGGTACCATCACCCGTTTTTATATCGATCCGGTGATTCATACCGAGATTGATACCGAACATCTTATGGATACCGTGATGGCTGTGCTGATTGCGGCCTGTGTGGCCGGGATCTGGCCGGCCCTGCGTGCGGCTCGCTTGCAACCGGTGGAGGCGATTCATCATGTCTAATCAAGGCGCTCTCATGACAAGCCTCTCGGGTCTGGATATCTTTATCAAACTCGGGTGGCGCAATCTGTGGTTGCACCCGTTGCGGACCCTGCTGACTGCAATGGGGCTGGCCATCGGTATTGCAGCACTGACCTTTCTGTCTGCTATGGACGATGGCTGGATGCAACAGATCAAGACCAATTTTGCACTGACACTCACCGGGCATATCCAGATCCATGCCAAGGGCTTTGAACAGACCCGCAAATTGGCTACACACCTGCAGAACGTTGATGATATCGTGAAGGCTCTGAACAAGATCCCCGAGGTGAATCAGGTGGTCAGGCGGCTTCGCGTTTCCGGACTGGCCTCCAGTGCCGGTGCCAATGGCAGTGCCCTGATATATGGTATCGAACCGGAGGGCGAACGCAGGATGAGCCGTCTTTCAGAGTTCCTCAGTCAGGGACACTGGCTCCGGAAAGGCGATCCGAAGGGTGCCGTGATTGGGGATGGACTGGCGGATCGACTGGGTATTGGACTCGGAGACAAACTGGTATTGATGGCGGCGACTCCCAAAGGTGAAATCACCTCCGAGGTGTTTCGGGTTCGCGGTTTGCTTCATTCCGGGGTGCTGGAGCTCGACAACATGCTGGCTCTGGTATCACTGACCCAGACTCAGGATTGGTTGGGCATGGGTAACGGGATCACCGATATCGTGATTCGTACCCGGGACTTTGACAGCGTAACACTTCTGGCCCGTGAACTGAGAACAAGGTGGTTCGATCGCGATCTGGAGGTGATGAGCTGGAGCGAGATCGATCCAATGGCACAACAATGGGCAGATTTTGCCGATGCCTATACCTGGATTGTGCTGGCCATTGTCATCATCATCGTGCTGGTCGAGGTGCTCAATACCATGTTGATGAGCCTGCACGAACGCACCCGGGAATTTGGCCTGATGGCGGCCCTTGGTATACAGCGGACGCAGATGTTTGCGATGGTGGTCTGGGAAACAATCATCCTGGTGGCGATGGGAGCCTTGCTGGGCTTCGCTCTGGGTGCAGGGCTGTCCATCTGGTATGGCGAACAGGGTATTGATCTGACCCGTTTTGCCGAGGCCTTTTCATTTATGTACATGGACCCGGTGGTTCATCCGATGCTTTTGCCAGAAAGCTGTCTGCGGATTCTGGGGGCTACCTTGATCGGGGCCATCCTTGCTGGATTGATTCCGGCCAGCAAGGTGGCAAGACTCGAACCGGCTTTGGCATTGCGGAGTCTTTGATGGCACAGGTACACATGCAACAGGAACAGGATCAAGCGCTGATTTATGCCAGGGGTCTGCAAAAACGCTACCAGAGCGGCGAGTCACGGGTCATGGCCCTGGATCATGTCAATCTGAAGATCATGCGAGGAGAATATGTGGTCCTGTCCGGACGCTCCGGTTCCGGCAAGACCACCCTGCTCAACATGTTCGGTGCATTGGATCGACCGGATAGTGGTGCACTGGAAATCGCCGGTCGGGACCTGCTCACCATGTCCAATGCAGAACGGGCAGACTTTCGTCTTCATCATGTCGGGTTTGTATTTCAGGCCTATAACCTGATTCGTGTTCTGACTGCCAGGGAGAATGTCGCCTACGTTCTGCAACTGCGTGGAATACCTCGTCGCCGACGTGAAAAATTGGCCCAAGATTGGCTTGCACAGGTGGGGTTGGCTGATCTGGCCGAACGGCGACCCGATCAGATGTCGGGTGGACAGCAGCAGCGTGTGGCGGTTGCGCGGGCATTGGCCAGTGAACCGGATCTGATCCTGGCTGATGAACCCACTGCAAATCTGGATTCCCGTACCGGGGAAGGTCTGATGGAACTGATGCAACGATTGAATCGGGAGCAGGGGACCACCTTCGTGATTGCTTCGCATGATCCGGCCGTGATTGCTTCGGCCCGAACCCGGATTACCATGCAGGATGGCCGCATTGTGGAATGTGTACGGACGTGAGTCTCAAAGGCATCGACGGGCTGGTACTGATCCTGCTGTGCAGTGCGTATCTGTTCCCCGTCTCCTCGCAGGCGGCACTGTTTTCTGGTCAGGTCACCGCCCTGACGATTTATAGCAAAGATTCCCGTCAGCATCGAGGCACCACTGAACTGGGCCGTTTACGATTGGAATTCGGGCACCAGAAAGGGCCCTTGAGCCTGAAGCTGGTCTATGATCATGAATGGCTTTGGGGTGCTGCAGTTCGTGACCCGATCTTCCCGGTTCTCTCAGAAGCTCCCGACCCAACCTGGCTGGAACTTTCCGATACCATCGATCAAACCGCTGCCCTGTTCTGGCGGCATAACCTCTATCGGGGATGGATTCGATATGAACAGGATAATATTCGATTCACTGCGGGTCGGCAACGGCTGGCGTGGGGGTCCGGGCGAATATGGAACCCGACGGACCGTTTCAATCCGGTGCAGCCCACTGCATTGGAACCTGACCAGAAAACCGGTGTGGATGCCCTGGCAATGAACTGGTTCTATTCCGATGTAGGGAGCCTTGCAGGAGTTCTGGCCCCCGGCAAGAGCAGACGGGGGTTGGCGAGAAAAACCGCACTGCGATGGCAGGATACCGTGGGAGAATTTGATCTGTCCATTTTGGGTGCCAGGGTTGGGCAGGAAGATGCCCTGGGGCTGGATCTCACCGGTAATCTGGGGCAGGCCACCATCCGTTTCGAGTCCCTGTTTTCTGATGGGGGTGGGCTCACGGGCTACAGCCAGTGGATTGCCGGAGTTGATGCCACCTGGTATCCCGTAATGCTGCCAAACGGCCTCTATCTTGCAGCAGAGCTGTTTTACAATGATGACCCAACGGTGTCCTCAAATGCCTTGTCTTTACTGAATCAATCGTCTGATCGACTGCAAAGTCATACAAATTATCAGCTCGGTTTTCTGGCAGGATATGATCTGACCCCACTTTGGCGTCTGGAGGCCCTCACCATCTTCGATCTGGAGCATCCTTCCTGGTTTGTGGCCCCCAGCCTGAAATGGTCCTGGATGGAAAATATAGATCTGACCTTCAGTTCCCGGCTTTTTGGAGGGCAATCAATTGGAGAGTTTGCATCTCAATCGGCAGTTTACCTGGTTAATATCGAGGCCTATCTCTGAGGCTCATCGTCTGGGTAGATCATATAAAAATGGCCGCAAGGGTAAATGGGGATTCCCTTGCGGCCCAGAGGGGAGAGGGTATCGGACTATCGAATTACAATGAAGAATGTGCCACCATTTCTCTCTATTTGAAGAAGAATGGATGACTTGCTGCGCGATAGTGCCTTTTTGAAGGATTCCAGGTTATATACCCTCTGCTTGTTGGCAGACAGGATGATATCCCCCAGACGCAAACCACTGTAGGCGGCCTGAGAGTTGGGCTGTATCTTTGTGACGACCACACCATCGCCTTTCGGATTGCTTTCGAAATAGGCACCTTCAAGCAGAGGATGCAGACTGCCATTTACCGCCATCTGCGCTGTGGCCCTGCCAATCTTGACGACAAGGGTCTTGCTTTCACCATTTCTAAGGATTTTTATACGGACCTTGTCACCAACCTTCTTGATGCCGATCTGGGAGCGAAGCTGTCCGGCTGAACGCGTCGGCTTTTCATTGACAGCGACGATGATATCCCCTTCCTTCAATCCGGCATTCTCGGCGGGCGAGTCTTCCAGGACCTTGGTGATCAGAACCCCTTTTTGACCATTTTCCAGATCAAAGGCCTCACGCAGGTCTGGAGTAATATCCTGGATCGTTACCCCGATCTGACCTCGCTTGACCTCACCATATTCGATGATCTGTTCCATGCTGGCCCGGACCATATTGCTTGGAATGGCAAAACCGATACCGACGTTGCCACCGGATGGAGCAATAATAGCCGTGTTGATGCCAACGAGATTTCCGTGAAAATCGACGAGAGCACCGCCAGAATTTCCTGGGTTGATGGAGGCATCGGTCTGAATGAAATTTTCATAACCTTCTATGCCCAGGCCGCTTCTTCCAAGGGCGCTGACAATACCGGTGGTTACAGTATGCCCAAGCCCAAAGGGGTTACCGATGGCCACAACATAATCGCCAACCCGCAGGCGATCTGAGTCAGCAAAACGGACGGCGACAAGATGCTTGGCCTTGATCTTCAGGACAGCGATATCCATGTCCGGGTCCTTTCCGAGCACCGTGGCCTTGTAGCTGCGGCCATCATACAGCGAGACCTGCACCTCATCTGCACCCTTGATGACATGATAGTTGGTGATGACAATGCCTTTTTCGGCATCAACAACCACGCCGGAGCCGGCACTTTGCTGGCGTTTTCTGGGTGCAGGTTGTTGCAACTGATCGGGATCAGGCAGGTTGAAGAACCTTCTGAAGAAGGGGTCATTGAGGAGTGGGTTGTAGTTGTATTCCTGCTTCGAGTAGGTGGATATGTTGACGACCCCAGGGTTGACCTTTTCGAGCATTGGTGCGAGAGAGGTCAGGGGTTTGCCATTGTCGTCAGTCAGGGGGGGTAATGAAGCCTGACCAGGTACAGAAGACACCAGAATACCAAATATCAGAATGAATTTGATCAACATCCTGAAAACATGATTGTTGTTCATTTTTCTATCCCTTTTCCATTGATGATAAAAAAGTGCAATCCAGCTTATATATCAAATCACACCGTATTGATGACATCAGAGATGACAACAGCTGCTCTGAAAAGTGCAGATATTTTATCGAAAGAGAAAATCATGGTTTATCAATTGGGACAGGATTGGGATTTTTCAAGTGGGATAATGTTTTTTTGTGGTCAATCCTGGGTGAATGGACAAATCGGCCCTGTTTTTATGTGAATCTCTCGAGGAAACCTCAAAAGAACAGTCAGGGGATTTGTTCAAGAATATTCCCGATGGTCTGGACGACCCGTGCATTTTTCTTTGGATCCAGGGCATCTGGATGAGGGTCTGAAAATCGGCCGACATCATTGTCAAAATAGCGACCTGAGGCCGATTGAAAGGCATCCTCCAGCGCCATTCTACACAGAATGTCGGCACCGATACCGATATCGTTCCCTGCGATGTTGAAACCTTCTCTGACCATCTTGGTTGCGAGCAGTGAACCGGGATTGACGGCGATCAACACCGGCCCCTTTCTCTGTAGCTCATGGACCATATGAAACGTCCACATGATCAGGGCCAGCTTGCTCTGCGCATACGCTTCAAAATCATCATTAATGGTCCGATTCCCTGAAAGTGCCTCTAGATCGACAGGGGATTGTGCAGCCGATGACAGATTGATGACTTGTCCCGTGGGTTTCAGCAGAGGAAGTAGTGCCTGAGTGAGCAGGTAGGGCGCAAGGGTATTGACGACAAACCTCACATCCAGTCCATCCTCGGTAATCGTCTGTGATGTCTTGAATACTCCCGCATTATTGATCAATACATCGATATTTTGAGACTGTTCCGAGATGGTACGGGCCAGTGCGCGGGTCTCGCGGAGTGAGGACAGGTCGGCCAGATAGCCTTCAACCCTGCCATCACTTCGAAGTGATGAAAGTGCACCCTGGACAGCCTTCAGTTTTTCAGGATTGCGTCCATGCAGCAAAACATGGTGACCCTCCGCGACAAGACGTTTGGCTGTTTCAAGGCCAATTCCATCGGTTGATCCGGTAATAAAAATGGTTTTTTGCATGGTTGGCTCCTATGATCGGTTTGTGTTTTCGCTGCTGGATTCAGGTAATAAATGCTTCGCCAATATTGCCATGGTGTCTTCAACATCGGCCTGGTTGAATCGCAGATTCAGGGCCACATGATTGATGCCAATCTCCTGCAGTGCGACCAGATAGTCTCGTAGGGCAAGGATACCCGTTCTGAAACCCAGATGGATTGGTTGAGGTGGGGCGTTTGAATCTTCAAGCAGATCGATATAAAGGGACTGCATGGCTGGTTTGTCCGGTTCCCCGATATCCCGGATTCTCTTACGCCAATCGCGGATGATGTTTTCCTGAGTGGCAATACGTCGTGGATAGGTCATCCAGCCATCGCCATGATGGGCGATCCAGTCGGGGTCTTGTTGACTGGCCTCGGTAATCAACAGAGGAATCCTGCCACCGATCGGTTTGGGAAGCAGATCCATATTGCCATTCAGTTTCCCGAACGGATTCTCGATCTCAGGAAACGATCCCCATATTTTTTCAATATAGGACAGGCTCTCACGAAAGCGCCTGCCTCGGTCTTCAAAAGGAATATTCAGTGCAGGATATTCCTCAGGACGATCGCCCGACGCGACGCCCAATAATAATCGTCCGCCAGATAGTTCATCGACACTGGCTGCCGCTTTGGCGACATGCGCCGGATGGCGAAGCGGGAGGACCACACTGGCCACGCCAAGGGCGATACGTTGGGTCTGCCCAGCCAAAAAACCGAGATAGACAAAAGGATCAAACATCTGCCCCGCATCCCCAAATGAAGGCACATTGAACGGCACATCGCGTAACCAGACGGCTGAAAATCCAAGCTCTTCGGCCA
>RFGN01000258.1 GCA_003696645.1 Gammaproteobacteria bacterium
GATGTGGGTCAGTAGTGGGCCTGTCATGGCCGGTGATGAGGCCGGAAAGGCCTATGCCGAGATGGCAGAAATCCTCTCGCACCTGAATCACTACCCATCCGATGAAGAAAAGGAAAAACTCCGGGAGATGAGAGACGAATCCGGTTCCTCAGCGGTGAAGGTGCTTGCAACGGCGATGATCAATCTGCAGCACAAGGCAACATCTGCCGACAAGGCCAAACTGCGTGACCTCCTGAATCGATCTGATGTTCCCGAAGCCGCGAAGACCCTGGCCAACGTGCTGCTGCATCTGAATCACAAACCCACTTCATCAGACAAGAAGGCCCTGAGCGCCATTCGAGACTGACTGGACCTTGGCAAGCATGTCTATCCAGCCCGTTATCCTGTGTGGCGGGTCAGGGACCCGTTTGTGGCCTCTGTCCCGTGAACTCTATCCCAAGCAGCTGATCAATCTTGTCGGTGACGAGAGCCTGTTGCAATCAACGGTCAGACGTCTGCATGGCTTGCCGGACTGCCGCCCCCCACAGCTGATCTGTAATGAGGAACACCGTTTCCTGGTGGCGGAACAGATGCGCCAGATGAATATGGAACCAGGCAGTATCCTGCTTGAGCCAGAAGGAAAGAACACGGCCCCGGCCTTGACCCTTGCGGCCCTGTCAGCAAAGAGTGGGGATGATATCCTGCTGACCATGCCGGCTGATCACGTGATCCGTGATGTCTCCGTTTTTCATGATGCGGTGACATCTGGGGTCAAATGGCTTTCCACTCAGCCTGACACGATTGTCACCTTTGGCATTGTTCCAGCAGGAATTGAAACAGGCTACGGTTATATCCAGAAGGCCCGGATCCTGGAAGATGGTGTCTTCGAGGTTGAACGTTTTGTTGAAAAGCCCGATTATGAGACTGCCAAGGGTTATGTGGAAAGCGGGGATTTTCTGTGGAACAGTGGCATCTTCATGATCACTGCAAAGGCCTGGCTGCAACAGGTTGAAAAGCTGGCTCCTGGGATGGCTACAGTCTGTCAGGCGGCTTATGAAAAGCGCCATGAAGAACATGATTTCATTCGCGTCCATGCAGAGACATTTTCAGATTGTCCCGCGGATTCCATCGATTATGCGGTTGTAGAAAAAACACAGAATCCGATCGTGGTCATTCCTCTTGATGCTGGATGGTCCGATGTCGGGGCCTGGTCATCCCTTTGGGAGATCAGTGAGCAGGATGATAACGGAAATGTGATTCGGGGTGATGTTCAGATCCATGATGTAGAGGATTCCCTCTTGTTTGCGGACCGTCGACTCGTTTCGGCCGTGGGGGTCAGGGAC
>RFGN01000259.1 GCA_003696645.1 Gammaproteobacteria bacterium
AGAGACCCCTGGCGCATCAGAGCCGACCTTGCCCGTGACATGCAATCCGGCCTCCAGGGTATAGTCGGAATCATTATTGAACAGGATCCCGGTGGTCAGCTGCGACTGCCTGAATGTCTCGTTGCGAAACGGTGTTGCATAACCCAGCTTGCCGGTATCATTGCTGAAATTGATATCCAGTTCGCCTGCCTGCAGAGACGGCATGGAAACCGCCAGTAAAAAGACCAATAATCCGCGTTTCAACATGCTTTTGTTCTCCGTTGGATGATTTGATGATCGGACTATTGTACCGAATAGAGGTGCCGCTGTAAGCCCATTTTCATGGTTGATGCGGGGTTCTCGCCAGACTCCAGACCTCAACATGCCTGACCCCATTTTTCTTCAAAAGAGAGGCCAGCGTCTCCACCGTAGTGCCCGTGGTGACCACATCATCCACGATGGCAACATGCTGAAAAGAAGGGATTTTTTCCGGTATCCGGAATGCGCCCTGCAGATTGCGACGCCGCGCAGCCAGACTGAGGCTGGATTGCCGGGGCGTATTCTTTACCCGCACCACCCCCTGCCACACCGCCATATCCAGCGACCTGCCCAGCACCTTGGCCAGCTCTGCGGCCTGATTGAAACCCCGCTTTCGCAGGGCGTGGGGATGCAGGGGAACCGGAATCAATACCTCGGGACGTGGGCCATGACGAATCCTTTGCAGAAACAATCGCGCCAGGGCACGACACATCTCCGGTTTCTTGCCATATTTCATCTCCCGGATCAGGGCATCCACCGGTTCGGCGAATACAAAGGGCGCAAACATATCATCAAATGCCGGTCGTTTCTGCGTGCAGCGCCCACACAGGTCGGCCTGCAACATCGGCTCCGCACAAAAGCGGCAACAATGCTCATTTTTCGGCAGCCGTCCCAGGCAGGCACGACACAGACCAATGGATTCGGCCCGGGCATTCCGGCAGGCCAGACATTCACAGGGGAACACCTTTTGCAGCAGGGCTGCGAGACGTGGAGAAAGCTTGCTACAATAGTCTGAAATCATCACCCAGGTTCTTCATGCAAACAGACCTCCTGACTCAAATTGCGGCCCTGAAAGAGCAGCACCTGCACCGGACATTATACAGTCTGGAAACCCCGCAGGGGCCCGAGGTTCGTATCGATCATACCGACTATCTGTCCTTTTGCAGCAATGATTATCTCGGGCTGGCCAACGAACCGGAGGTCCTGGCCGCGGTCAAGACCGGAGTCGATCGCTATGGTCTGGGCAGTGGCGCATCGCATCTGGTCACCGGCCACAGTGTCGCCCATGATCTGCTGGAGGCCGCGCTGGCCGAATTTACCGGTCGCCCCCGGGTGCTGGTGTTTTC
>RFGN01000260.1 GCA_003696645.1 Gammaproteobacteria bacterium
CAGTGAGAATCAGTGGGATCGACTTGTTGATCCTCGACAGATTCCGAAGGGACCAGATAACGAGTTCTTCGTCACAGTTCTTATACAAGAACTGGAACACCCTGTCAACTTCTTCATGAAGAGATTCTACCTTCTTTTCAGGCGGAAGATTGCGATACCGATCAGTAAGATACTGAATACAAGAAATTGCAATACCGAAGAAAACTCCCTTGTCCACTTTCGTTTTATCAAAAGACCGAGCCTTCTCAGTGTTCTGAGCGATGTCCTGTCCAGACGGCATTCCATGCATGGTCTTGTAGTAGCCGTAAAATTTGGAAGCAGCGGCGCTCCCAATAAGCCCCGACACTACCGCCTCGAAATGCTCTCGTCCATTATCAACGTCATCATACAAACCCTGATAATATTCATAGTCTTTCAGTTCCCTAGACAGGAAAACGTAGGAACGCGGAGTAGGATACCCATAGTTCCCTTCTCCAATAGTATCAGGATCCATTTGATGAAGTTCATTCGGGAATGTTTTGATGAAACCAACGATGACCGGATTGATAGCATTGGCCGTGGCCCAATCAACCCATTCATCAACATCTACTCGAATGGTAAGATGCATGAACCTGTTAGCGAGAGGCATGGACATAGGATTCACATACGCACCATCACATTCCCGGTTCCCAGCAGCGAGAACAGGAACATTGCTGGGAAGCTCATAGTCCCCCACCCGCCGGTCCAGAACAAGTTGAAGTGCGGCATTCTGAACGGCTTCATCGGCGGTGGAAAGTTCATCGAGAAACAGGATGCACCGCTCTCCAAATTCTACGAAGTCCACATCTCCGGGACCAACAACGTAGGAGCGGCCATTCTCGCTAATAATGTCAATGTTCCCCACATTATTGGCGAACGGATCATTCTTACGAGCAACAAGGGTGTTACCCTTCCAGAACATAACCGCATAATCACGGCCATCATTAGGATAAGCCATGGATACTCGGCCATCTTCCCGAGTTTCCCTGACTTTCCGAATCACCCTTTTGGGCATGATGGAAGAAACTTCCCACTTTACCCCTTCGTCTCGAACAACAGGAACCCCCATGAGGTCAGTAGGTTCCATCTGTCCAAGATGGCGTGCAACAGTCCGGGCACCCACCTCATCTGCAATCTGGTGGATGATCTCGGTTTTCCCAACACCGGGCGGACCCCAAATCATGACGGGAGTTCGTTTCCCGTCTTTTTCCGTAATCGCATCTTTCACAATACGGCGAAGAACAGACGGGCGAACGGACAGATTGCGTTCAAACATGGTTGACTCCTTTTATTTGGTTAGATGTTTACCAACTACATTTCTACACGAATCATATATGGTTTGTCAACTGTTATTTCCACCAAGTTGGAGAAAAAATCACGTCGCCATCTCCGGGTGTTACCACGACCAATCTAATTGCTTTGAAATAGTCATCCGCAGTTACGTTGATAGTAGCAGGAGAAGTTGATTGATCAACAACCGAACCGAGGTTCACCCATCCATCAGAATCAGCTTTGTCACCCGGTTCAATTGTATTGGTGATATGAGTCCCGTAATCCTCGACAACATTCTCTTGTAATTGCACAGATCCACTACCAGTAACTTTAATTACAACCGCCGGAGTTGGAGCACCAGAAAGACCCCTAGTGTTATAATTACGACCATTGATTGGGCCAATAGAAGTAATGATCAC
>RFGN01000261.1 GCA_003696645.1 Gammaproteobacteria bacterium
ATCACCGCAGAAAGGGGCGGTGGTGCTTTCCAGCAAAGCCTTGGCCGTCGGATAATCCATCCCAATCAAAGAGGGAAGCAGGCCCACCTGCGATATCAAATAGGAAAGCCCGCAAACCTGGTAGGTGCCTGGTGGCTGGGTGGTCAGGTCAGCGCTGGGATTGACGGCAACAATGATATTGTTTTGGGTGATGGCATAGGCATAGGCATATTCTCCCGGGTTGGGAGGTATGGCCGGCGGCGCATAATTAGGCGGCAGGCTGAGGTTCAGGTCGGGATCCCCGACACAACCCATCACCATGGGTGCATCCAGGCTGCCGCCGTCGGCTTCGCAAACGGTGCAGACCAGCGTTCCGCAGGCAAAGGTCAGCGTGAAGTTGTCCAGCGTTCCGACGTCGTTGGAACAGATGTCGTTAATGGTGAGGGTCCAGGTTCCGTTGGCCGGCTGGCCGGGTATATTGAAATCGTTGAGATCGCAGTTAGGAGCTTGCTGGGCACCGGTTACAGGGTCGGTCACACCACCACAGGGCATGGTCCAGATGCCTGTAAGGCAACAAGTGCCGCTTTGGCAGGGCCCTGTGTTGCACATGTACTCGGTATTGTTGGTCAGTGGGTTGCCGGTGCCCGGCACGATGCACACATCCACATTGTCATTCTGGTTGCCGCAGCCTCCGAAGTTGTTGTTCACATCGGCCATCACCATGTAATTGACACCACTTGGTGATGTGAGCGTCACACAAAGATCGCCCACCCAAGTGTGGGTAATCTGAAAGCAAACAGAGGTGAGTGGGCAGGAGCCCAGGTCGTTGGCGCCATTGACGGTTACGTCGAGGGTGCCCTGAAAGGTGCCGTTGTCTTGGATGGCAACGGGACAATTACCGGTATTCAGGCAGTCACATGGTTGGGCGCCCAGGCTGAGACTGAGTACGACAACGAAAGAGAGGGTGGCGAATAGTCTGATAATCATTCGTTGAATACGTTGATGTTTGAATTCAGTGTTTCGTTTGAGCTATGAGTGAATTCAAAATTTTTACTTGACCTTCCCGGCTTATCAAGCTGTGCTGTAATCGGAAAAGGACTGAAATCAAGGGTGATAGACGCTGTTTATTGCATAGCTTATTTTCGTTATGTCAAACAAAAGGAAGCTATGCTGGCTTTGTGCCATTGGGTTCGTGAGATTTTTCAAGCATTGTGCAAGGAAGGGACCTGCCAGGTTGTTTTCTGTTAAATGTGGTAATGAGGGGTTGTTGTTC
>RFGN01000262.1 GCA_003696645.1 Gammaproteobacteria bacterium
ATGGCCTATGATGTGGCGCGTCGGCGTCGATGACCGGACCACAGAAAGACCGCTGCACGAGGATTTGCAGCGGCATGAATATAGATCCCTTTCCTATTTGAAGACCCGCAGTCGAGACAGCGCATCCTCGAATTGCGCCTTTTCGGGGAACTGTCCGCGATGCAGGACAAAGCGACGATTCTTGCCACTGGAATCCATACCCGTGAGCCCGAAGGATTTACCGGCATAGTCGGCATAAAATCGTACATTCTTGATCAGATCCACCCGTGCCCCGGATCTCAGCAGCAGGCTGACGGCCTGCTTGCCGACCTCGATGGCCACCGGCGCCCCCGGCAGCAGCATCAGTCGGGTCGCTGCTATCCGGTTGAATCCAACCAGAAAGAAGAAGGTCGACAGAAACACCAGCAGATAGGCCAGGTTCTGGTTGCCGCCATACCACATCTGCATGCCGATCGAAAGCAGCGCCACGACTGTAGGGAGATACAGGGCCAGATCCCACCACATGCCCTTTTTATCCTGTACCAGCTGGTATTGGGCACTCTTAGCCACGCGCCGCCCCTTTGAGGGTCCGTGCAATGATACTGTCCATCTCCTGGTACAACATGCGCCCGGCCTGGGTAAATTGCACTACACCCTCGGCATCGATCATGAAGGTCCAGGGATCACCATGGACCTCGTAGGTGGTAAAGGCCTCGGGGTTCTGATACTGATCCATATGCAGGAACAGCACCTGGCCTTCATATTTCTCCAGCATGGCCTTGACGATCTGCAGTTGCTTGTCACACACAGTGCAGTGGCCGGGCGTCGCAAATTCCAACAGGACCGGTTTTTTCTGCGCCAGCGCCTCATCCAGAGACAGCTGATACATGCGCTTGTCGGGATAACGATAGGTCGTCATGCGGCTCATGTCCCCCCCGACATCACTGAGTTTCTTGGTCTTCAGGCTGGGTGCCTTCTGCCCCACCACAAGCAGGCTTTCGCCCACATCACAACCGGCAAGCCCCAGTGTCAGGGCAAGCAGCAGGATCGAGGCAGGATGCAGTATCATTTTCATTGGCGATCTTTTTCCCAACCGATACAGGTGCGGAAGATATTATAGCCCCAGATCAGGTTGGCCAGCAGCACCAGGGAACCGAACATCCCCATCGTCGCCAGCCACGGGCGAACCGCTGCCTCGACCTCCTCCGGACTCAGGGAGACGCTGGCCGTTCCGCCAATGATGCCGGCCACCGTAAACAGGACGACCATGCCGATCAGACCGATATTGTGGATATAAAAGTGCACCTTCATCAGGGTAATGCTGTACATGGGGCGATGGACGATTCGTGGGATGATGTAGTAGACCCCTGCAAAGATGGCCATCTCTACCCAACCCAGCAGATTGACATGGGTATGGGCCCTAACGATCAGGTTGCCATGCAGTCGATGATCGACAAAATGGCGAAAATCTGCGATCCCACCCATCAGGGCACCCCAGGAAAAACCGATGATGCTGTAGATGACGCAGGCATAGACAAACCATAAGGTATACTTCCGGTAGACCCGGTTTTCAAGGAATTGTTCACTCATTTTGCAGTCTTTTCTTCAGAGGATTTGAGATATTTTTCGGTCTGGCGGACGTCCTGATACTTGTCCTTCCAGTCCTTGGGTGCCCAGGTCCCTACCATATTGTCAATAAATTCGGACCTCCCTCTGGGTGGCAGGGGAGACATGGATGAGCCCTGCTCAACCTTCAGTTCAGAGAGAAATACAGCAATCGCATGGAGGTCGGATTTCGGCATCTGTTCGACGTAATAGGCCTCCTTGGGCAGGGCACCATGATCGAAGGTCCGCCGAGGGTAGGTTTTTTCCGGTTCATTCAGAAAATTCACCAGCCACTCGAGGCTGCGCTTGGAACCTATTCCATCCAGATCGTTGCCATTGTTGGTACCGTTGCCGAGAACACGATGACAGGAATTGCAACGGGAATGACTATACAGTTCATAGCCCCGTTTTCCCTCTTCGGAAAAGACATAGTTGACCCGATTCTTGAACATGGGGCGATCCAGCTGGTGCCGATAGATCTCCAGCAGGATGTAACCGACCACGGCACAGGCCATGAAGATGCCGAAGATGATAAAGAGGATCTTTTCACCCTGCTTGAATGTCTGCCCTGTCATGTTCTCAGTTCATACAAGTTATACAAGTAAAAAAGGCGGAGACAATTCCCCGCCTTCTTCGATTCAATTCTCGCTGCTTCAGTCTGCAGAACCCACTATATAGTGATGCTCATGGGGCAAACCTTCATTGCCCGGTGAATAGGGCGAGGCCTTGGCCAGAAAGGCCGCGACATCCTGGATATCCTGGTCGCTCATGTTCTGCGCCACCTTGCGCATCTGCGCCAGTGGGTCGTTGGCCCGACTGCCGTCACGCCACTTGTTCAGCTGATTGACCAGATAGGTATACTTCTGCTGGCCAATCATCGGATAGACATTCGCGGCACCACGGCCATTGTAGTCATGACAGGAACGACAGGCAGGAACCCCTTTCTTGGGAATACCATAGCTGACAATCCCTTTGCCGACATAGGCGCGACCGACGGGCGTGCCTGCATCGGCCAGCTCCTTCAGGTTGGAGATCTCCGGTTCGATCTCGTTGGTGGAAAAAAAGGCCGCCATATCGGCACGATCCTGCGGGCTCAGCCCCTTGGCCACGGTGTTCATGGTGAACATGGTGGTATCGGTACGCTTGTCAGTGGCAAAGTCTTCCAGCTGCTTGCGAATGAAGGCCTGGACCTGCCCGGAGAGGCGTGGGGTCTTCATCATGTCATTGCCCTGCCCCTTGTCTCCATGGCAGGAGGAACAGGCCGGCACACTGCCCTTGCCGTTCTCGAAGATCTTTTTGCCATTGGCAGGATTACCCAGCTTGGCATCCGCCAAGGCAGAAGCGGAAAACGCGGTCAATGAGGCCACGGCCAGAAGTTTGACGATATTTTTCAGTTGCATGATTCTTGTATCTCCCTGTCAGAATAAGACGCCCGTTATTTTTTGATGCCGCGGCTTTTCATCATGAACGCGGCAAACGGAAATGCAAACGCAAACCACAACAGATAGGTCAGTAATACGCCTTTTGTACCCATTTCTCTCCTCACTCCTTAGATTACGGTTAATTGCAAACCTCTTGGCGAGCATTTGATACTCATCCGAATTATGACTGCGTATAATAATGATGTCATGCCGGATTATCAAGCAAAACACCAAAAAACCTCAAGCAAATTGCGTTATTCCATAAAACCCGATGAAACCTGACCTGTTGCGCTCGGTATTCAACACCGGCGGCATGACACTGATCTCGCGTATTCTCGGCTTTGCCAGAGATATCCTGCTGGCCCGCCTGTTCGGCGCCGGTGTGGGTTCGGATGCCTTTTTCGTGGCCTTCAAGATCCCCAATTTTCTGCGCCGACTGTTCGCCGAAGGGGCGTTTTCCCAGGCCTTCGTTCCCGTGGTCTCCGAATACCAGGCCCAGCGTTCCCATGACGAGGTCCGCACTCTGATCAGTCATGTGATGGCAGCCATGGTGCTGGTGCTGTCTGTGATCACCACAGTCGGCATGCTGTTGGCCCCCCTGCTGATCTGGATCTTTGCCCCCGGTTTCGGGGACGAGCCG
>RFGN01000263.1 GCA_003696645.1 Gammaproteobacteria bacterium
CAGGTATTCAGGTAGAAGACTTGAAGAAGAAAGGACGATGGGATCTATTGCCTTTTTTTCTAAGACTCGTTGCCTGTCTCAAACGCGAACAGCCTGATGTGCTCTATTCATTTCTTCCAAGCGCAAATATTTTGGGGCTTCTTGCCGGCCGGTTGGCTGGAGTCCCGAAGATCATATGGGGTGTAAGAGCTTCCAATATTGACTTGAGCCGTTATGACTGGATGTCGAGGTTCGAACCATACATTGCATCCATGTTGTCCCGTTTTGCCGACAAAATTATCTGTAATTCAGAGGCAGGGCTAAAGCACCATGCCAAAATGGGTTATCCACTCGCCAGGATGGTAGTGGTCGAGAACGGCATCGATACAGACCGGTTTCGATTTGATGAGGTTGCGCGCAGCCGGATACGTAAACAATGGAATGTTCGTGATGAAGTCTTCGTGGTGGGTATTGCTGCTCGCCACGATCCAATGAAAGATTACGAAACATTTCTGCGTGCGGCAAGCCGGCTCGCATCTAGGATGCAAAACGTTAGATTTGTCTGTGTAGGAGAGGGGAGAACAGCATATACAGAGAAATTGAGGAATATGGCCGAACAAATGAGTTTGTCCAGTCATGTCATTTGGGCTGGCCGTTGCTCTGACATGGCAGCCGTCTACAGTGGCTTCGATATTGCCTGTTCATCTTCTTATGGAGAAGGGTTTTCCAACGCCATAGCCGAAGCGATGTCCTGTGAACGCATATGTGTGGTGACTGATGTAGGAGATTCGGCTCGGATAGTAGACCATACGGGGGTAATAGTTAAGCCTGGTGATCCGGAAGAGCTTGCGAATGCATGGGAAGCTGTACTCTGTCTTCCCGCGGAAGAACGTGCAAGACAAGGCAAGGCTGCTCGAGACCGTATCGTACGTGAATTTGGAATTGGAATGATGGTGGAAAAAACAGGCAAAGAACTGGGGTTGTAATGAACCGGTCTGACGCAGCGTTATATGCGATTGGCTTTAGCGTTGTACTCGCAACGAGCTTGCTTCTTGCTCGGGCAGGGGAACGCTAGGTGGTTGTCGGTCTTACTGTCTCCGGTTTGATCGTCGCGTTATTCAAGATTTGGTTGTTCCAGCAAATGCCCCAGTGGCATGATATTAACCCCGACTCGATCACGTATGATCTCAATGCACGGGCACTCTCTCTGCACTGACAGGGCAAGGAGGTCGATGCGGAAAAATACAAATTGCGTGGATTAAAAGCCCTGTATCAAGCCGGTCGACATGGCCAGATATGGGAGCCTGGTGAAAGTCTGAATTATACGTATGTTCTTGGCTCTCATCATTGGCTGTATCCGGCTTATGTGGGACTTTGGTATTGGTTGACCGACGCATCCCAGAACTGGGTGATCTACTCGAATGCAGCCTTTGCGGCGTTCTTTCCCGCCGCGGCTTTTGGCTTGGCTATCATGCTGGGGGCAACGAGGCGGATTGCCTTGCTGGCAGGTGGATTGGCTCTGCTGGATCCAAGTTCAGCGGTAAATGCTTCCTGGCTGCTCAAGGACTCAATGGTGGGATTTCTGGCCATGGCTGGTCTATGGGCCACATTACGGCTTGTAGAAGAGGGTAGATGGACGTTTATTCCGTTAATTGTCATTCTCGTAGGACTGTTGGGAATCGTGCGGTATGTGGCGTACCTTGCATTGATTCTGGCAATGTTTACGGGTTTATTGATTTTTTTAAAAAGACGGCAATGGAAATCCATCACGGGGCTTATATTGGCAATAATAGGCACATGGGTAATGTTTGGCTTGCTGTATTATGCGCCACAGAAAGTTACCATTTCACAAAATATAACCACACCAATTAAAGCACTATCTGATGGGAGTGCAACCTTGAAGGCAAAGAGGGAAAGCAAGGCCGCTGACGAAACAGTACTCCGATGGAAAGAAAGTCTGCATGATAATCCTGGGCTTGCCCTCATGAAGTCGGCGGCCCATACTCTTTTTGCGCCCTATCCATGGGTAGCTATCCACCCCGCCCTGACCTGGAAATCCTTCAGTGAGCTTTACTATCCGGGCGTCTTACTCTGGATGGCATGTCTCCCGGGTATAGTTTGGGCACTTTGGAAAGGTATGCAAAGCAGGAGTCCGGTCTTCTTCCTGATTGTAGTTTTTCTAGCAGTGCTGGTGATGGCCTATACGGTATTCCTGGGAGAATGGAGCACGCGACAGCGTGTCTTCGCATTGCCGGCGTCCTTCGCCCTGGCTGCAATCGGATGGAATGATATCATCCATACGACGCGGCTACGAGGCAGAGTTTTGGATCTGAACAAAACATCATGAGAGCGAGGGTGCTCTTTGTTACTACGGGCCTTCATACTGGTGGAGCGGAGAAGCAGCTCTTCCTTCTTTTGTCCCACTTGCATAAAGAAGAGATAGAAGCAGGAGTAGTATCGTTGCTCTCGCCGGGATCGATGTCATCCAGGATCAGCGCGCTGGGTATACCTGTCTGGCATTTGGGAATGGAAAGCCCGTTACGCCTGCCTCAGGCCGTATGGCGACTTGCCCGGATTACACATAGGTTTCGGCCAGGGGTCATTCAAGGGTGGATGTATCATGGAAACCTCGCTGCCATGTTGGCGAAGACCTTGTCATCAAGGCGAGCAAGAATGATCTGGGGCATACGGCAGTCCCTGTATGACTTGAAACGCGAAAAAGTTGTTACACGTGGCGTAATTCGAATGGGTGCCCACCTCTCGAAGCATGCCGACACACTCGTTTTTAACTCGCAAACAGCGAGAGTACAGCACGAGTCGTTTGGGTTTGGATCCAACAATTCTCTGGTCATCGACAATGGGTTTGATACGGAATTGTTTCGGCCTGACGAGGATGCACGATCAAGGGTGAGGAAAGAGCTTGGGCTGCGGCCTGATGCCAAACTGATAGGGAAAATTGCACGTTATCATCCAATGAAGGGCCATCAGGTATTCCTGAAGGCAGCAATGGATCTGGCCGAACGCATACCGGATGTTCACTTTGTGCTCGTCGGACGAGGGGTAGATGCCGATAATCAGGTGTTTGCGCCCTGGCTGAGGCGGCCGATGTTGGCAGATCGCTTGCATTTGCTGGGAGAACGTACAGATATACCACGCCTGACTGCAGCGCTGGATATCGCTTCTTCATCTTCCTGGGGCGAAGCTTTCCCCAATACTATCGGAGAGGCCATGAGCTGTGCCGTGCCTTGCGTCGCGACTGATGTGGGTGATGTAAAGCGTATTGTAGGAAAGGCAGGGGTCGTTGTACCGGCTGGTGACGAAAAAGCCTTGGCAGTTGCCTGGGAAAGCCTGTTGCTGAATGACGAAGAGCGGCACAGTATGGGTAAAGCAGCTCGATCGCGAGTGATGGATAAATTCTCCCTGGACAGGGCTGCCAGAAGGTATGGCGAGCTTTATACGAACAGCGAACAGGTTACCTTTGGAGAACAAAAATGAATGACCTGGACCCAACTCTTGCTGAGTCACACTTTGCATTTGGGCGCAACTGGTCTGAATACGCAAGGAAAATAACAGAGGCCGAGATCGAGGAAGCAGAGAAAGGCCTGCTGAGACTTTTCGAAAGAGACCAGATTAATGGAGCACGCTTTCTGGATATCGGGAGCGGTTCGGGTCTGCATTGCCTGGCCGCGCTACGGTTGGGGGCCAGTGAGGTGGCGGCAATCGATATCGATAACGATTCTGTAGAGACGACACGGGCGGTACTGGAGCGATACGCACCCGGGAAGAAGTGGCTGGCAGAAAGGGTAAGCGTGTTGGAGTTCTCGCCAGACCGAATGGGCCTGTTCGATGTGGTTTACTCCTGGGGCGTGCTACACCATACGGGTAATATGTATCGGGCCATAAAACGGGCAGCATCTGTTGTGAATACCAATGGTTTGTTTGCGTTTGCACTCTATCGGCGCATCTGGATGGATCCCTTTTGGAGATATGAAAAAAAATGGTACGCGCATGCTACATCTGATGCACAGGCCAGGGCGCGGGGTGTTTATGTTGCGCTATTTCGATTGGGATTACTGTTTACCGGGCGACGCTATGCAGATTATGTGCAGGATTATCGAAACAATCGAGGGATGGATTTCTACCACGATGTCCACGACTGGATGGGGGGTTGGCCCTATGAATCCATCACTGCGGATGAAGTTGAAGGCATGATGCAGGAGTTGGGGTTTCGGTCAGAAAAAGTTTTTTCCAGACACGGACGCATTCTGGGACGTGACCTCGGCATATTTAGCTCAGGGTGCGACGAATACGTTTATCGTCGAATGGATAAAGCCTGAACGATGTGCGGATTTTCCGGCTTTTGGCAACAGTCAGGA
>RFGN01000264.1 GCA_003696645.1 Gammaproteobacteria bacterium
CTCGGAAAGTGTCGATTGATCACCAAAATCCAGTCTGGCCGTCGATTCCAGAGCCCTGCAAACCTCTGATGTCCGCTCCGTGGTAAGTTGTTGTCCATTCTGCTCGGTCAGAAAAAAGACATCAATAACCTTTTCTCCAAAGGTATTGATATTGGCCCCCTTCAGGTCCAGCCCAAGATCATTGAGTGTCAGCGCCAATTGCGCCAGCAGCCCAGGACGAACCGCTGCAGAGACCTGAATACTGGTCACATGAGTGGAGGCCCCGGGGAGAGGACGAACCCTGACGGGAAGATTGCGGGCCATGATATCGACCTCATCTGCCCGGGTCTTTCTGGGGCGTTCAGGAGATTTGCCTTCAATAACGGCCTGCAACTGTTCTTGAATTCGATGCAGATCATGTTCTTCTGTAATGGGTTGCTGTTGCGGGTCCACCAGGACAAACTCATCAAGTACCATGCCATTGCGAAGATTAAAGGCCTGCGCCGAAAGCGTATGGGCTCGTAACAGCGAGAGGGATGCAGTCAGTTTTGCAAACAGCCCTGTGGCATCCTTGGTCCAGACATAAAAACGCGTTGCCGCATGATGATCATCCAGAGAAAAGGCAACACCCTGTTTGGCAGCCTCCATGCCCTGCAGGATGGTAGCCAATTGTTTCTCTGAGAAATGCAGCAGGCAAGATACCGGCATGCTTTCAAGAATCTCGGCTGTCCCGGAATCCTTGTCTCTGTTGAGTGCTCTCAAGACAAGCTCCTGTTTGAAACGTGCGCGTTCAAGACGATCTTCAGTATGAACCTGGCCGGTCATCAAATATTCGCGTGTTGAAATGAACAAATCTGTCAGAAGCTGCTCCTTCCAACTTGTCCAGACATTGGGTCCCACAGCAGCAATATCGGCAATGGTCAGAAGGAAAAGATGTTCAAGATATTCCAGATCACCGACCTCATGCGCAAAATGGTCGATCACCTCCGGATCACTCAGGTCATAGCGCTGGGAGGTCTTGGCCATCAGCAGATGATGACGAACGAGCCAAGCGACCAGCCTGATTGCATCTGCGGGCAGCCCCAGTCTGCTACATTCCTCGCGAGCGATATCTTCTCCCAGAATAGAGTGATCACCGCCCTTCCCCTTGGCAATATCATGAAACAGCATGGCCAGATAGAGGATTTCTGGACGGTGAATGCGGTGTTGCATCACCTCACGCGCCAACGGCAGTTTGATGAAAGCTCCCTCTTGCAGCTTGATATCCCTGAGGATATCGATGGCCCGCAGGGTATGCGCATCCACGGTATAGACATGATAGCGATCAAACTGTCCATGTCCGGTTACTCGTTGAAACTCTGGAATCATGTATCCCAGCAGATCCGTTTCATGCATCTGTCGAAGTGCAGTCGCCACGTTTCTGCGGGACCTGAGGATCTGAAGAAACAGGGTACTGGCACCATCGATGTCCCGCAGCTGATGACCGACCTTGCTGGCCTGTTGTCGCAATAGTCTGAGCGCCCGGCTGTCCAGATACCGGTGTTCGCGTTGAGACTCGATAAATATCCGCAAGAAGTTGAGAGGATCGGAGAGAAACTCTGCCTCATCGCCTATGGTGAGTGCATGACCACGGATGACAAGGCCATGCTCCAGTTCCCGGGTACGTAAAAAACGCTTGGGATGCATCGCCTCGTTAAAATGCAGGATAAACATGTCCGCCATGTCCGAGATACACCGAGCATTGCAGAAATAGTCACGCATAAAGGCCTCGACTGCCCTGGTACCATGCTCATCCTGATAACCCAATAGATTTGCCACACTGACCTGGTCATCAAAACGTAAAGTATCCTGTTCGCGCCCATTGATGAGATGAAGTGCACATCGGATACGCAGCAGGGCGTTTCTGGCCTGTACAAATCGCTCGAACTCTCCCTCATCGACGATCCCCTCGGCAATCAGATGACGGGCCGTTGGAACCCCGTACCAGGCCATGCATAACCAGAATATGGTGCTGACATCCCGCAGGCCGCCCTGATTTTCCTTGATATTTGGTTCCATGACAAATGGGGTTCCACCCTGTTTTTTTCTGCGTGCATGCAGCTCTTCTATCTTGCTTTCGCAAAAGCGGATACGTTCATTTTTCTTCCAGGTCTCATGGGAAAATATTCTGATCTGTTTATAAAGCAGTCCTTGTCCATACAGCAATCTGGATTCCAGGAGAGAGGTCTTTGCATGCAAATCCTCCTTGCAATGCTGCTCACACTCTTTGACCGTTCTCACGGCATAGCCGATATGAATATTGCTATCCCACAGGGCATAAAGAAAGGACTCGATGGTATCCTTCACGGAGGGATCATCGTGGTCTCGAACCAGAAAGAGGATATCCCAGTCCGAGTACAGGCAGAGCTCAGCCCGCCCATATCCTCCCACGGCAACAACATCGATCTCATCATCTATGTTGTGTTGATCCGCCGTTTTTTGCCATAGTTGCAGCAGAATGCGATCAACCTCGGCACTGACAAATTTGACCAGTGTCCGGCCGTCCTCACCACGGCGAAGCCTTTTATCGATTTCAGCGGTGATGTTCTGCCTCGAGACCCTGAATTGATCGATACTGTTCTTCAAATCTCCCCCTTCATGCCTGCCGTATCCGGATGGATCTTCTCTGCAAGACTGAATTTCCGTATCAATTGATTACGCAAGAATTGGAATTCCTGTCCACCTGTATAACCTACTGCCTGACAAATCCTGACTGAAGGGAACCAGGGTATCTTCCCTGTTCCCAGTGTTATCCATTCTGCACGATACAGCAAAAGCCAGGTCTCCTTGCCGAGTGCGCCAGAAAAATCATAGACACAGCTACAAATGGAGATCACCAGATCCAGTTCATCAATAAGGGCCAGCTGTCCATCGATATCATTGTATAGATCAAGTTCTTCAAATTTATGTAATTTGATATTGTGCCTGGTCTGCAACCACTCGATATCATTGTCGGCGTCAGAATATTGCAGGTTTATATAGTCTATGCCTTTTAGAGAAAGCACTGGCAACCAGTTCTGGATATTGGTATTGCTGAAGGATCTTTTTTTCCCTGTAATACTGCTCTTCCACATGACGCCCACTTTCGGTTTGTCACTCAGCCCTGCAAGTCGTTTCTTCCAGTATTGCCTCTTGGTTATATCAGTTTCAAGAACACGAAGCCGCCCGGGAAAATCCTCATGACGCTGGCGATACAGGATCGGCAGACTGCCGGATGGGATAAAATAATCTGCATCGCAAAGGTAGCTGGCCCCATCATCACGCCTCAATAGTTGAATATCAGGAAAACTGCGTCGAAAGACAGGATGAAGGCGTTCATCGCATTCCAGAGATATTCGTGCTCCAGACTTTTGCAGCTCGGGCAGACATGTGGCAAACAGGATCTCGTCCCCCAGCCCCTGTTCTGCGGTCACCAGCAGGGTTTTCCCTTCAATATCCTGCTCTCCGTCCCAGACGGGAATTGCTGGATCCAAACGACTGAAATGACACAGTCGCCGCATCTGGTAGCCTTCCCAGCCCCTCATGAGGTTCCCGGACGCCAAATGAACAACAGCGATATCCCAATCTATGTCATCCCTGAAATCAGGGAGGACTTCTCTGGCTATATTGTAGTGATACAAGGCATCTCTGAAGCGAAATGTATCATAGCAGGCATGCCCCAGATGATAATGAAGCTGTTTCACATCGACCCGTCCTCTGCATTTCCGGAGCTGTGACTCCAGAAACTCAATTTCTTTTTCATAGAGCCCCTTGTAGCCCAGTGCCTGGGCATAGGCTTCCATATATTTCAGATCCTGTGGTTCAAGTTCATGTGCCCTTGACATTGACCTGATTGCGTCATCATATCGTTCTAGATCTGCGTAAATCATGCCTATTCTGTAATACGACATGGCACGATTTTTATTCAGGGCCAACAACTCCAGAGCAAAATACAGGGCCTCATCGAA
>RFGN01000265.1 GCA_003696645.1 Gammaproteobacteria bacterium
GAGGTAACCCGCCTGTCCAGACTGGTATCGGGGATAGAGTTGATTGATGTCCGCAAGCAGTGGATTCAGGTCTTTGAATCCCGGTTTGGATTCAGTTCCAAAATCAAAGAGGGATTTTCTGCATGAAACTGCTTGCACAAAAAATGATGCACCGGAGGCTGGCAACCCGTTTCATATATTGGTTGACTCGCGTCAGGGTTCCCTTCATGAAAAACTGGATGATTGGCAAGTTTATCCGTGAATACAAGGTTGAAATGGATGATTATGTGGTCAGGGACGCCTTCAGTCATCCTACCTTCAACAGTTTTTTCGTCCGTGCCATCAGGCCAGAATGTCGACCGTTTCCCGCAGATGAACGGGTCATTGGTTCTCCTGCGGATGGGACCATCTTTGATTTCGGTACCATTCGTCGTGATCAAAGATTTCAGGTCAAACGTTTTGAGTATCATCTTCCGGAGCTTCTCAATCATCGGTCTCCATGGAGCAGAACATTTGAAGGGGGAGAATATGCCATCATCTATCTGGCACCGGCCAATTATCATCGCATTCACATGCCAGTTACTGGAACATTGATGGATGAGCACTATATCCCGGGAGATTTTTTCAGTGTCAACGCCCGTACAGTCCACCATATTCCTCATGTATTTGCCCGCAATGAAAGACTGCTTACCGTATTTGATACCCCATTTGGAAAGATGGCGCTGATTTTGGTTGGTGCATTGTTTGTGGCAGGTATCGAAACTGTCTGGAGACATTCGTATCAGGATGTACGAAAAGGTGTGAAAACAGATTTCCCGGACATTACACTTGAACGTGGTCAGGAAATGGGTCGATTCAATATGGGTTCTACGGTGATCCTTCTATTTGAACCAGGCAGGATTAGATGGGGGGATATTTCTTCTGACCAGCAGATCAGGATGGGCCAACCGATTGCCCAAGCATCAGAGGGCGATTGATGCTGATCATCTTCTGAATGCTTTCCACATAACGTTCTCCCCTTTCTGAATAACGCAGCAATCCAAGAGCCAGTGCCTCGGCAATCAGGGGCTTGTTCTGCTTGCGAATACTCTTGCGTATCTGCCTCAGATCCCGATAATGTTGATGGCGATTGATGTTCAACAGATAGTTACGGATGGAATCTGCAGGGGTCTTGAAAACAGCGACTTCATGGGTGGCATCTTCTGATCGCCGTGCAGGAACCAGACCGCATCCCTGCTGGTAACACCATTGTCCGAAAAGATTATTGCCTTCTCGAGCAAAACGAGAGGTTCCCCATGCAGATTCATTGGCTGCCTGGGCCAGGATCAGTTCCATTGGAATGATATCCACCCTTTCCAGCCAGGCATCCCAGTTGATGTCTTCAGGGTGTTCCAGCTCATCCTTGAGACGATATTTCTTGGACAGTCGTTTGAGCCAGCGAATATCTTCTTTCGTCAGGCTTTTCTTTTTGGATATTTTCAGGAGTCTCTGACGTTCTCGTGTGATTTCGTTCAGGGCTGTTTCAGTCAGGGGTCGGAGGTAGTCAAAAAACCTTTTCTTGCGTTCATTGATATCACCAATACTGCGAAAATCAGGCAAGTGTTCTACGATATCCTGATGTCGTGATCCTTCAACGCTCTCTTCACCCTCGGCAATGAGGCCGAATATGGCGAACACTAGGGCCAGGAAGATTCTTGACAAAGTGTGATTGTTAAAACGCATATTTTGTCGAGACCGTGTCAATGCTATAATCGCAATCTAATATCAAACACCGTAAATGCAATGATTTATCGACAAAGGGACACTTCGACCGGATAAGCCATGTTGCCAGTAAAACAGAGACAGCAGCTTAAATCAAGGGCGCATCATCTCAAGCCGGTCATCATGATTGGCCAGGCAGGTCTGAGTGAATCTCTGCTCAAGGAGGCAGAGATTGCCATTGAACATCATGAATTGCTCAAGATCAAATTACCAACCGTAGATAGAGACCAACGCGAAGCCATTATTGATCGCCTCTGTGAAGCACTTCATGCAGAACGCATTCAATCCGTGGGCCGTACTGTGACCTTGTATCGAAAAAAACGTACAGAAGATTAATCGGATACAAATGATTCAGGCATACCCCAAGTTGGGGGCCAGCCATTTTTCGACTTCTTCAACCGTCATACCCTTGCGACGGGCATAATCCTCGACCTGATCCCGATAGATCTTGCCCAGACCGAAATAACGCGATTGCGGATGTGAAAAATACAGGCCGCTGACCGATGCCGCCGGCAGCATCGCAAAACTTTCAGTCAGCGATATACCTGTATGCCTTTCAACATCCAGCAAGCTCCATATCAGCCCCTTCTCTGTATGTTCCGGACAGGCTGGGTAGCCAGGAGCAGGACGGATGCCTTGATACTTTTCCTGAATCAGGGCCTCATTATCAAGCAATTCTTCGGGTTGGTAGCCCCACAGTTCCTTGCGAACCTTCCTGTGCATGAATTCAGCCAGGGCTTCTGCAAAGCGATCTGCCAGGGCCTTGAGCATAATTGCTTCGTAATCGCGATGATCTCTTTCATAGGCTTCGATATGCTTATCTATTCCCAATCCTGCCGTTACAGCAAAGGCCCCTATAAAATCTTCTACACCGGTCTCTCTCGGGGCAATGAAATCTGCCAATGACTGGTAGGGTTTTCCTGCTGGACGTTCATCCTGCTGTCTCAATTGATGCAAGACCAGCTGAACCTTACTGCGTGAGTCATCCTGATAGATCTCGATATCATCGCCAACAGCATTGGCAGCGTACAGGCCGACAACGGCATTGGCCTGCAACCATCTTTCAGAAACAATCTGTTCCAGCATGGACTTGGCATCCCCGAACAGTTTTGTTGCCTCTTCCCCGACCAACTTGTCTGACAGGATATCTGGATACTTTCCGGCAAGCTGCCATGAACGGAAAAACGGTGTCCAGTCAAAATACGGAAGA
>RFGN01000266.1 GCA_003696645.1 Gammaproteobacteria bacterium
GCGTTCATTGATGCAGATATATTTAAAGAGGAATACATGATTAGGCACAGAGCATACCTACCTATAGTTGCGCTGTTTGGGTTCGCCTTCAGTCTGTTCTCCGCTTCAGTGACGGCAGGTATCTTTGATACCAAACACAATCTGGGGGCAAGTGGGATTAATGCCAAGAGCAATTTCAGTGGCACAACCGAGATCTGTGTATTTTGTCACACCCCCCACGGCGGTGACGCGTCGGCCTCGCCTCCCATCTGGAACCGCAAGTCATTGGGAACCTTCCAAACCTACGATCAACGTGGATCGGCATCTCTGGATGCCCAGATTGAACCGGTTGGTTCTGTTTCCATAGCCTGTCTCTCCTGTCATGATGGGACGCAGGCCATGGATTCCATTATCAACGAACCCGGCTCGGGTCGGGATGTGGCCGCTTTTTCATCCGGGATATGGAGTGGGCAGGCTGCCAGCGTCAATGGGCGGATAGGGCCGCCGACTGTGGTCACCAATCTTGGCAGGGATCTGACCGACGACCATCCGATTGGCGTGCAGTTCGCTGGAGGCGGATATTCGGAAACCAATCCGGATGGGCCGGGCAAGGATCGCGATTTTCATGTTGCCAGTACCGAGCGCCGAGGATTGAAAAGGTTTTGGTGGGTCAACAATAATGCTCGAGGAGGGACAGCCGGTTTCGAGCTGACGGACATGAAGCTCTATACCCGTGTGGCGACACGAGGCAGTCAGATTGGAGAGGCGCAACCCTATGTGGAATGTGCCTCCTGTCATGATCCTCATGTGAGTGACAATCCGACCTTTCTGAGAGTAGACCCAAGAGAAAGCCAGGTGTGTCTGACCTGCCATAACAAGTAGGGCCGGTTCTCATTCATCAGGCGGGGTTATGATGTCGGGTGGCCGCTATAGCGGGTTTTGGCATGTTCTTGTCGTTCTGGTCTTGTGGACAAGTCTGCCAGCCTGGGGTGGTGCACAGGAGCAGCGGCAACCTGATGACGCCGGCAAGGTGTATGGTTATTATCATGCAACGCTGTTGGACAAGCAGTTGTTTGCACGAATTGATGATGAAACAATCTCCATGCCGATCTTTGAACAGGCGGTTTATCAGGCAGTACGGAATCGTTATTATCACAGAAAGCCTGATGATGCTGAAATGGGCAAGGTGCGCCAGGAAGTGGCGAATGAACTGATTGATGCGCGTTTGCTCGTGATGGAGGGCCGTCGGCAGGGGATGACACTGGAGACAAAAGAGATGTCCGCAGCGTTAAAACAATATGAGAAGGATTTGGTGCCGGAATCCGGGGCTGATGCGCGGGCATTGCATGCGGGTTTTCTGCAAGAGAAACGTGTCACCTTGCTGGCCGAACGGGCCATGAAAATGCTTCGAAAACAAGTGGAGTCTGCCATACAACCAGAAGTCGGGGTGCTGAAGCGATATTATCGGGTTCATCTTGACAAATTTACCCAGCCACCCCGGCAGAAAGTCAGCATGATTCTGCTCAAGGTTCCTCCATCGGCCCCGTCGGATCAATGGAAGTCCGCCTTTGCCAAGGCTGAAGAACTCTACGCAAGAATAGACAGGGGAGAATCTTTTGCGGAACTGGCCAGATCATTTTCAGATCACGAGTCTGCCGAACAGGGCGGAGATCTGGGGTATCTGCATCAGGGCATGCTGGTAGACGAATTGCAGAGCAAGATCGATGCCCTCAAGGTTGGAGATGTGACCCGACCTGCATGGACCCTTCAAGGAATCGTCATGTTTCAGCTCAATGCGATATCACCAGAAAAACGCATGCCATTTGAGGCGGTCAGAGATCGTGTACGAGAACTTTGGATGCGAGAAGAACAGAAGAAGCGTTGGCAGCATTTTGTTTCCGGACTGCGAAAGAAATACGCGGATCACGTTACAATCAATCGACTGGTGCTGGAGGGATGACAGACGCCTGGGCAAAAAAACAGCCGTATACGTGGCTGAGGCCATGGGTAGGTTGTATGGTCTATTGCCTGTGGATGACTGGTTCGCTTCCTGTTGAGGCGGCAGGGGTTGGGCCACTGCATCTGTCGGGCAGTATCGGTTATAGCCTGCGTGATCTGTCGACGCAAAAAGGTCGTGATACAACCAGCAACCAGCTTCGCGGAACCCTGAATGCCAATACATATCTCTGGCAGCCCTGGTTTGCTGTTGGATCACTGCGCCTTACTGGAGTCAGGGACAGTTCTACGGTAGAAGGTTCACAGAGTACCCAGTCAGATCTGTTTACAGGAAATGCGGTCCTGAATGGATTGCCTCAGAGTCATACCCCTTTTCACCTGAGCTATCGGGTGAGTGATACCCGTATTGACAGGATCTCGTTGCAGCAGGTCCCTGTCTCGTTTGCCGCTTCAAGCAGTTTCAATACAAATCGACTGGTATTGAAGCAGTCCTTTTTGACTGAAGGTGGGCATCGCTTTCAGCTCCGCTATGATGATACCCAGTGGAAATCATTTGATGGCGGAACTTTCGATGACACCGCCCTGGGGGCAGAGGCCGATCTGCGGCTTGTCAAAAACCGCATTGTCGGGCGGGTTTCCAACACCAATACCAAAAATTCCTTCAAGGATGAGAATGAAGATCGTTTTGTTCTCAATGTGGAGCACGATTATGTGCCCAATGCCGAATGGCGCGTTGACAGCCTGTTCAATATCCTGAATGAAGACAGGACATCAGTCGGTTCCTTTGTCAGGACCAGTAGCACACTGGATTCGCACCAGCTTTCAAGTTTTGTCTTCTGGCGTCCGGATACGCAGCCCTTTACCGTGAGCGGGGGGATTCGGGTCCATGGGATCGATACCCGAAGTGGCGATTTTTCATCCTCACAGGAGACCTACAGTGGCTCGCTGGGTGGATTCTATCAATATACGAAGAATCTGAGATTTGATGGCAATCTGTCTGCCAGCCAGATTGATACCGGCACGACAACCATCAATCGATCACAACAGCGTATCGGGGCCCTGTATCAATCGGATGTCTATTTTCTGCAGGCCTGGACCTATCAATGGTATGGTACGGGGGCGGTCAGCAACCAGACGTCCAACCGTGAAGAGAATATAGCGATTCTCAGTGCCTCGTTGGGACATAACCTGAACCGGAACTGGCAGCAGACCGAATTTTCGTTTCTGCGTCTGGGGCTGAGTCAATTGCTGTCCGGGGCGCAGGATACAGGAAACCTGGACAACGCCCAGCTCCTCAGTCATTCGGGGAGTCTGACATGGAATGCCGTGCATGGTGGTGGTGGAAACTCGGTGGCCCAACTCAGTCTGTCCGATTCGCGAGATCTGAGTGCCACATCTGAAAACCAGCAGCTGTTCAACTTCCAGTTTACCCGCAATCAGCCCCTTTCCCGACTCAGCGGCGTGTCTGGCAGTCTGACACTCCAGCATCTACGCCAGAATCACGCCGTCATCCCCGATTCGACGGATACCTCGGCATCCGGTCGGGTGAATTATCATCATCAGCGCCTCCTGGGCGTGGATAGACTGCAGTTTCTTTCGGATCTGTATCTGTCCAAGGCAGAATTGAGTGACAGTTTCGACCGTTTCGAATGGGAGAATCGATTGACCTACAATGTCGGTCAGACGGAATCCTTGGCCAGTCTGAAATGGATTGACAGTGGATCATTGACGTATTACGTGGTTTATCTGACCATAACTCGCCATTTTTAATGGATTTCAGTCTTTTTTCGCAAAAATTGGGTTCAAGGGCTTGAAATTTTGTGCACTTGAATCTATTTTCATAGTTCGCACGACAGGGGCGATCCTGTTGTCGATAAAAGCAATTTGGGAGAGGCAAGCAAGGAGAATAATGATGTGGCCTAAAATAAATATTAAACGGCTTGGAACGCTCGGGGCGATGGCAATCGCTCTCATGATGGCTCTGGGATTGACATCCCAGTCTGTTCGGGCTGAATATGCTGATGTTGTCATCAATAACTATGCTGATGCAGCAGGAATGCGTCCGGCGGTATTTCCTCACTGGTTTCACCGGATCCGGTTTCGCTGCAAGGTCTGCCATGCCGATATCGGCTTCAAGTTCAAGGCGGGAGGCAACAAGATTACCATGGCCAAGATCATTGACGGCCAATACTGTGGGGCCTGTCATAATGGTGAAGTCGCCTGGTCGGTCGAGAACTGCGAGATGTGTCATTCCGGCAAGCCAGGAACCCCTACGCAGATTCATGGCAGTACCGTTCAGCGTCTGGTGGCGCCGGCCTACAAGAAGCTGAGCAAGAAGGGTACGGCCAAGAAGACCTCTTCCAGAAACAAGAACAAGAAAAAGTAGAAGGGGAGCGGCAAGATGAAAAAGATATCTTCATTACTGATGACGACTCTGGCCCTTTTGCTTGCGGGCCTGTCTCTGCAGGCAACAGCAGCCGATTCTGTGTTTGATTCCTCTCAGCCCACTTTTCTGGTGGCCGATGTGACGGGTGTCAACAAGTTCAACCGCAATCTGAAGAAACCCAAGGAGATCAATGCACCTCCTACACGTGACGGAATCCATGACCCGACCAACCAGGGGACGCATATGCTGCAGCCACCCAAGGAGGCCTTTGAGGGGTTGCCCAAGAGTAATTTTGGAAACTATGTCGATTGGGTCAAGGCGATTGACAAGGGTGTGTTGAATCCACGCTGGGAAAAGACCAATCCTGAAGCTGAACCTTTTGTCATGGATATGGATATCGTCCGTCCAGTCAAGGCCTCGGTGCCGGATGTGGTCTTTCCGCACCGTCAGCATACCCACTGGCTGGCCTGTTCAAACTGCCATCCGGCCATCTTTATTCCACAGGCCGGGGCCAACCAGATCAATATGTCTGCCATCCTGTTGGGGCAGAAGTGTGGGGTCTGTCATGGCAAGGTCTCCTTCCCGATTGAGACCAAGACC
>RFGN01000267.1 GCA_003696645.1 Gammaproteobacteria bacterium
GCAGCACCACCCAAGCCCACCAGGCCAGCAGTGAGAAAGATCAGCCTTGCTATCTGGTTCATTTTATTCTCTCCCCCTGACAAGTCTTACCTGCAGATCTTCGGATTGAAAAAAGGTATCTGCCTTGCCATTGAAGAACTGTACAGCCCAGACACTGGAAACTGGAACCGATTTCGGATTATTGGCGGGGTCTGGATTGAACGGGATGACCAGTGTATCCGCTGATGGAGAGGAGGTCCAGAACGTACCTGAGGAAAATCCAAAGGTATTTGGAAAATAGTTCACATCAATCATCTTCTGAACACTCGGGGCACCAAAATCCACCAAGGTCATCAATTCCTGCAAGGTAGGAAGACGCCAGTCCTTGAATCCACATATCCCCTGACTATTGACCTTTGCCACAAAATCAGCTGTCGAGCAATTGGGCAGTGTTGTGTGACATGCTTGGCCGTTTGGAAACCCGGGAAGGCCCCCATTATTTGCAGAATTTCTGTCATACCAACTGAACCGTTGAGTAGCATCCCGCAACGTCTTGTCGGTTGTCTTGACCTCCCACCAAAGGCCGGTCGTTGCATCCCGCACACAATCCCAGGGAGTCGTCGTATAGGTCGCTGCCTGATTCGCAATCCTTTTACCCGTATTGTCCAGCTTGATCCAGTCAAATCCCGTCCCTGCTCTACCAGAACCAATTTTTGCTCGGGTTTCTGCAGTCAAGGCCGCATCCCGGCCACTTTCGGCATCCTGGCCCGGATAGGCTGTTACGGGACAGGATGATACAACATAAGAAGATTGCGAAGGATTTAGAGGATCGTTGAAAAAGTCCGTACAGCTTGTCTGTCCGGTGTCATTCAGCCCGTCGTGGATCGTTCCTTCTGCCTTGGTATGTGCAGCATTGAGATCAATACGTACTGGATTGCTCAGGGTCACGGTAAACGTCTCCGCCTCTTCTGCAGTCAAATCCCCCAATATCGGAACAGAGAAAGTCGAATCAAGGCTGCCGGCCCTGATGGTTACAAAGCCACTGGAGGCAATATAATCGGAACCGGCTTGAGCCACCCTGCCTGCCTGAGAGGGACCGGTTGTCGTGGCAAATCCGTCAGCTGTTGCATACTGAACCTGTACATCTGTTGCCAATGGCAAGACCAGTGGTTGGCTCACTCCATTCGGGTCAAGTTCCGGTGGCTGAAAAAGCAGGGCAGTGAAGACCATGTCCCGCTGACCGGTATCTCCCTCGGCAGCATGGGCAGAGCGTATTCCAATCTGTGGCCGAACCACCTTGACGGTCAGGGTCCCGGTAGCCGTTGCACCCTTATCATCGCTGGCAGTATAGGTGACGATTTCGGTACCAGCAAAACCGATGGCAGGACGATAATCAACTGAAACATTGTCAACATTTATTGATACCGTTCCTCCCTGATCAGAGCTTACGGCTGCCAGGGTTACAATATCTCCGGGATTATCCAGATCATTGGCGATGACATTCACCGTGGTCAGTGCAGAATCCTGCAAAACCGTCAAGCTGTCAGGCGTTGTAATGGGAGGGTCATTGTCATCATTGAGAATAGTTCCCGTAGTTTCGGTATTCCCTACTGTATTTGTCTGACCGCCTGTCACAAGAGAAATCGTCATCAACAAGCGAAATGTTTCATCAAACTCCCATGTATTATCCCCTCTCACCCTGATGGTAATGCTGCCCTGTACAGCCCCGGCAGGAATGATGACTGTACCACCGTTATTGTTGTTGGAAGTACTCTCAAACGTATCCTCATAGTCAGTACCATCAGAACCAATAGGTCCGGGCGTGGCATTGTTTGGTTGTGTACTGTAATCAATCCGGATACTGTCCTTGGATGCAAGAGGTTGGCCACTCCCATCCGGGTTTTTCAACAAAATATTGAATACCATGGGCGTAATTTTCCCGGTATCCCCTTCATTGATACTGACTGGCTCAATATTGACGATAGGTTGTACTGATGTGGATTGACTATTGTTATTCTGCTGATTCAGGCTATCAAAGCTTTTGCAGGACACCAGCAACCCTACAATGCCCAAACACACCAATGCCCTGATTTTACTCAACATAAAAATGACTACTCAAAGCAGTTATAATGATTATCGGCACCTGCCTATCATCTATCATGGACAAAATATCTGGATTGGGAGTTCATCATTCAAACTCCATCCGGGTCTGCACGAAATCGCGGTGTGAAAGGTGCAGTAAATCAGCCAGCTTTCGAATGATATATTCCTCGTATTTATGTTTGTCCTGGTCGGCATAGGCCACCTTCCACAAGTTGCTCAAAAGCTGCCTCTTTTCATTATAATTCAGTTTCAGATCCACCTCTCTGGCCAGTTCAAACAGTGAGCGACTCTGATCGGCCTCCTGAGTTGCCAGGTTCAACAGTTCTTCTGCCTCATCGGACGATAAATCATACTGATTACAAACAAGATCGAGAATTGTTTGCACCTCCTGTTCGGTAAACTGATTGTCTGCCCTGGCCACCTCAACCATCAAGGCTGCTGCGATGACTTGCAGGTTGCGATCATCTCCAGTCCCTCCAATAGACCCCGGATGCAACTTTTCAAGCAGTGCCTTCAAACGTTTCACAGAATATTCTCCGTTTCATGGGCTTCTTCTTGTTCCAGTTCGTCCCAGACAGCCCCTCCCCCTTGCTTGCTGATCAAGGTACGCATGTTCATATGACATCGCAATTCATCCGATGTTGGTTGCAGTACCGCATATTTTCTACCCTCAGGCAGTACATGATTCCATGCATCTGATGAAGCTGCAGTATTCAGATCAAGAGACACCTGTCCTCCAGTCATGCGTAGATAGACTTCTGCCAGAAGCTCCGAATCCAGCAATGCGCCATGCAGGCTCCGGGATGAATTGTCGATCTGGTAGCGCCGACATAATGCATCAAGGCTATTTGCCTGTCCTGGATGAATTTGTTTTGCGAGTTGCAGGGTATCTACTACCGTGCAGACAGATTCAATCCTTCTATCATCACCCAACAGTGAAAGCTCGTGATCCAGAAAACCGATATCAAACGGGGCATTATGGATGATGAGTTCTGCCCCTTCCAGGAAGGACATCAGGTCATCCACAATATCTTCAAACAGGGGCTTATCTTGCAAAAACTCACTATCGAGCCCATGTACATGCAAGGCACCAGCCTCGCTGTCTCGTTGAGGATTCAGATAGGTATGGAAGGTGTTGCCCGTAATCCTGCGTTGCATGATTTCGATGCAGCCGATTTCAATAATGCGGTTGCCATCCTTGATGTCCAGACCTGTTGTTTCCGTATCCAGAACCACCTGTCTCATGAGTCTTTTCCCATCATCTCATCGATACCCCGATTGGCCAGCTGATCGGCCAACTCATTGCCATGATTTCCTGCATGCCCCTTGACCCAGTGCCAATGGATATTATGACATTGTGTCAAGTCATCCAGTCTTTTCCAGAGTTCATCATTCTTGACCGGTTTCTTTGCGGCAGTTTTCCAACCCCGGCGTTTCCAGTTTTCCAGCCATTGTGTCATTCCATCACGAACGTATTTCGAGTCAGTATAAAGATCAATCTCGCAAGGCCGTTTCAGTGCGGCCAATCCTTCAATGACGGCCTGAAGTTCCATCCGGTTATTGGTCGTAAGCGGGTCACCCCCAAACAGCTTTTTCTCATGCTGGTCATATCTCAAAAAAACCCCCCAACCTCCTGGCCCGGGGTTGCCACGACACGCTCCATCCGTGTACATCTCGACCTTTGGCATGGAATTCTATCGCCGTTCGGCCGAGACTGGTCTTGCCACAGTCGGTGCAAAAAGCCTATGTCTGGCCACCGGCTTGATTGGAGTAAAAGTCGACACACGTTTCTTTGCTACAAGCATGTACCCTCCTCCGAATGGCAACTTGAGGGCATGCCCAAGGTTCTCCATGAACTTCAACCTTCGCATCAACCTGCGATTTTGAAAAGGTGGCCTGAAATAATAGTGACGCTGCATTGTGATCGCAAAGCCCAGCAACTCCAACCAGTCCTTGATGCGGTTGATCGATATGAAATTTCCTGACCATGGCAGGGTCGAAGTCTTTCTTCTCATCAGCCTTATGGTGCCCCAGAGGCTATATGGGTTAAATCCCATGATAATAAGATTGCCTTCAGGGATCAAAATTCGATCAGCCTCACGAAGAATCAAGTGAGGATCCGGACTGAACTCCATGCAATGGGAAAGGATCAGTGTATCCAGGCTGTCATTCATGATGGGCAACTGTTCTGGTATAGCCATCAGGGGAGCAATGCCGCGCATGCGTGTCACCTCGACATCGGCCAGCACCCTGAACTTTATTTTAGCATGCTGCAGGCATTCTGCATGATACAAATGTCCTGCCGAAAGCAGATAATACCCAAAACAGGAACCCAAAATCTCCTTGAGATACTGGTTTTCTATTCTCGCCAGCAACTTTCCGGCATAGGATTCATACCAGCGGTTCAGGTTGTAGGTTGACTGTTCAGCCTGATTGTCTATCATGAGAAC
>RFGN01000268.1 GCA_003696645.1 Gammaproteobacteria bacterium
AAACTGGAGAGCAATACCCTTTCTGCTCCGGATGCCAAAAACATCCATTTCATTGACTGGAAAAATTCGCCTGACTCGATAAAAAATGACAAATCTACAGTCGGTCAAGATCAAGAAGATTCGGATATTGATCATCCAAGGACGACACATGGACATGTCGGAGATGAGACAGCAAGTATTACCCAGGAAGCTATCAATACTGCAACCAGAGATCAGGGACAGCTGCCTACCCCAGACGAGGATGATACGGATCAGATTGCAGTGAACAACAAATAATTGGTTAACGCTTCCGACAGACCGTTTTTTTGGCAACCTGATTACGTAGATAAACCGGCAGGGCATTTTCCACCGGAACGCCCTGCCCCTTGATCAGGGCATACTGTGCCATGACTGCAATATCGTGGCTGTGAGGAAACCATTCCGGCTCGGACGAAAGAAGGTCAATGCCCAGGCATTCCAGCATCCTGTCGCCATAACTCTTCCAACCAGTACCCAGCGCATGCCAGGGATATCCAATCATATCGCCCGGAATATGGATTGCATCAGGTGATATCACTTTCTCTTCTGTCAGAAGCTCGACCTGCCCCTGTTGTTCCAAATGGCAGGCAGACCAGTACACCTCTCCCATTCTGGCATCTATGGCCACCAGAGAATATGAAATCTTGTTTATTCGCCAGGCCCGATGTGCCATGGCTTGAAGGGTCGATACGGGCAATACGGGTATATCAAGACCAAATGCCAGCCCTTGAACCACACTCGCGGCAATTCGCACTCCAGTAAAGCTGCCTGGACCCCTGCCAAATGCAACCCCGTCAAGCTGTTGCAGGCTCAGTCCTGCCTCAGACAGCAAGGATTGTGCCATTTCGAGAATCAGATGATTATGACGTCTTGGCGCCAGCTCATAACGTGAAATGACCTCTCCTCCCACAGAAAGGGCAGCGGAGCAAGATTCGGTCGCTGTATCGATTGCCAAGATGTTCAAAAGAAGGACCTGATGACTTCCATATCATGGACAACCTTCATATCAGGAAGGGTGTCCAGAAAAACCTTTCCATAACGCGCTTTCGAGAGTCTGTTATCAGCAATCATCACAATACCACGGTCCTTCCGATCACGTATCAATCGCCCTACTCCCTGCTTGAGCAGAATGGCTGCACTGGGGACCTGATAGAGCATAAACGGATTTTTCCCCGATTTTTTCAGATGATCCAGCCTGGCCTCGAGAACCGGATCATCAGGTGAGGTAAAGGGCAATTTATCAATGATAACACAGGACAAACTGTCTCCCTTGACATCCACCCCTTCCCAGAAACTTAATGTACCCAGCAAAACCGCATGGTCAGTTTCCCTGAATGCCCTCAGAATCTGACTCCTGGAAGCACGACCCTGAACCAGAAGTGGATACGAAACACTACCTTCCAGCCTCGACTCCATCTCATTCAGTGCCCTGAAACTGGTAAACAACAGAAATGTCCTTCCCCGACAAATCTCTATCAATCGCCGAGCTTCCTCCGCCAGGGTGGCATAGAAGCCGGGATGCCGAGGATCCGGAAATGAGTCCGGCAGGTAGAGAAGAGATTGTTTCCGGTAATTGAACGGACTTCCAAGAATGCAGGTTTCGACAGCGGCAGGCATACCCAGTCTCTGAATGATAAAGTCAAAGGAATCGGAAACAGTGAGCGTGGCCGAGGTCAGAATCCAGGTGGATGACTGTTTCTGGATAAAGGCCTGAAAATGCTCACCAATATTCAAGGGTGTCATTTTCAGCAGGAGTGTACGGGAACGCTTCTCATACCATCTAACATATCCATCCGCCTCCTGCCCAGTGAATCTCTCTAACCTGCGCAGGGTTTCAACACAACGTTCATGAAATCTTTTCATGGTCGCGCTTGCGTCCCGAAATTGTTCCACCCTCTTCTCAAGTGATTCCAATCCCTCGGTCAATTCATCCAACAAGGGTTTGGCATGGACATCATTCAGCAATTTTTTAGCAGGACCAGTACCTTCAGGTACCTGTTCCAGATCACGGACCATGTCGCTTCTGCTAATCAGTCCATGCAGAAAGTTGGCCAAATCAGTATCTTGCAATTTCAGTGACTGCAACTCGTCTTCAATATCTTCACACAACTCCCGAATCTGTCGTGTCGTGATTATTTCTCCCAAAAACTGACTTCCGGTCTCAGGAAGCTGATGGGCCTCATCGAGAACAAACACGTCAGCATCGGGAAGAACTTCACCCAAGCCGTCATTTCTCAGAACAAAATCTGCAAAAAGCAGATGATGATTGACAATAACGAGATCCGCCTTCTGTGCCCTGCGTCTTGCCTTGACAAGAAAACAGCTCTCCCATGCCGGGCAATCCTGACCCAGGCAGTTTTCACTGTTGGAAGTCACCTTATTCCACAGTACGGATTTTTCGCCGAGCAGACTCACGCTCGACAGGTCACCATCCTCTGTCTGGTCTGCCCACTTCTGCAACTGCATCATTTTTCGAAGCTGCGTCTGAGACCCTCGAAAGGCATGCAGGCTCCTGTCGAGACGGTAGAGACAAAGATAGTTGCTTCGTCCTTTCAGGAGTGCAATGCGTGCTGGAATACCCAATGTCTTGCATACCATGGCGGCATCCCTCTCAAACAGCTGATCCTGGAGTGTCTTTGTGCCAGTCGAAATAATGGTTTTCTTGCCAGAAAGGAGAGATGGAACCAGGTAGGCAAAGGTCTTGCCGACACCGGTACCTGCCTCAATCATGAGGAGGGATCTTTTTTGAATGGCTTCATCGACCTTTTCTGCCATCTGGATCTGCTGGGATCGAGGCTGATATCCTGGAATTGTCCTGGCAAATGGTCCGGACAACGAAAATATCGTTTTCAGATCGCTCATCTCGCAGAAAGGCGATAGCCATACAACCAGACCGATCCACTGCTGCCACAGGTACGGACAGAATGCACCACCCTGGCCGGAATCAGAATCTCTTCACCGATATCAGGATGCATGATATCGTCGCC
>RFGN01000269.1 GCA_003696645.1 Gammaproteobacteria bacterium
CAGTTCAGGGAGCACAGGTTGATGCATGGTATTTTCAGACTGTTGCAGACCACCGGAATCGTGTATGGAATATTGCCGATCACCAGATCCGGCTGAATTATGGCGACCTGTTTTTCCAGCTCGGCAATGATGGATTCCCAATCTTCCAGAATGTTCCGGTGGGCCTCCAACGAGGCATCAGGTTGCACTCCCAGGGCATCGGCCATAAGCATGCCAGGGTCATGTGGCATGGGGTAGAGAGAAAAGGGTGGGCGAAGCCTGCTTTTCAGCAGATCTAAGGGCGCTCCACTCATCAGGCTGATCTGAAGGTTTTTTATCTGCGTCCTCAAACTGTTCAATACTGTCGTAATCTGGGCAGCATGTCCGAAACCGTGCGGTGTGATGCAGGCCAGGATATGTGGAGTAGAGTTTCTAGATGGCATAAATATTCTGCCGGATCAATAAAAAAGGGCTACTCGTGTAGCCCTTTGAATATGGCGTCCCCAAGGGGATTCGAACCCCTGTTGCCGCCGTGAAAGGGCGGTGTCCTAGGCCGACTAGACGATGGGGACATGTCCAGGTTCACCGATGGGCCGCATGGCTCGATGGTGGAGCTAGGCGGGATCGAACCGCCGACCTCTACACTGCCAGTGTAGCGCTCTCCCAGCTGAGCTATAGCCCCGTACAGGTGAAAGCGAGAAAATTTACGTGACAGCCTGATCCCTGTCAAGTTTTTTTACCAGAATTTCAATTGGAAAAACGTCATTACCGGTGTTGGTCGGATTATCACACTCCGTATTTTGCAATCGTTGCAAGGCTGATTGATCCGAACCTGAAATATAAGCAAGCTCTCTCGAAGCGTTTTCGTCGTTGATGAAACCATTGAAACAGGGAAAAACATCGCTGGGGTCAGCATATAGGTCGGCAAGGCAAAATAGAGGATCAGGGTGTCATGTTTCCCCATATATATACGAGCAGCAACATCGCGGTTGTTATCATGAGGAGTCTTCATGCAATCACAGGGGGCAGGGTGGAGCGAGGAAGATGGCAGTGTTTCAGATTGGTCTTGCTGCTGGCTATCGAGGACAGCAAAAGCGTCAGGCCCGGGAATGTTGCAAGACCCCCGATGATAGCAAGATCGGTGATCACCAACGCCGCCTTGATCGGAACGCTGCCGCGATGACGAAACAAAATATCCTGGAGTCAGGATGTCATGGGCCATCTGGTTGGTGCCAAAGATATTTACATTGATCTCTACCTGTAAGGCGGTTGTTGGAAGGGTGTCAGCAGATGAGCAGGGAATCTTTGGAGGATCATGTTGGCAGAGGTATACTGGGATTCAAACCGGATCTGAAATATTGTAAAAATAATGGAGAATAATATGGCGGGAGCAGTGATTGGCTGGGTGATGTTTGCCGGCATAGCAGGCTTTGTAATCGGTTTTATTGTGGCGCGTCTGAGTGGCGATGACAGCAAGAAGACCGATGCCCTGGAGGCTGAACTGGAAAAGGCGAGAACCGAGGCCAGAGAATATCGCAAACAGGTAGCTGAACATTTTGCCGTCACGGCCCATCACTTCAATTCCATGACGGCCAACTATCGCGCCATCTATGAACACCTTGCCAAGGGTGCACAGACCCTCTGTTCCGGGGAGGGGGTAGGTCGTCTGTCAATGGATGCTTCAGCAGAAAAATTGCCCGAGGCCCTGGATGAAAATATCGACCAACCCGGCCAGGACAAATCTCATCAGGCTGCCCCCGAGGCAAACAATGGGCAGAATGACAAACCGCTTGCAGAAAATTCCGAGTCTGAGATGAAAGCCGGGACAGAAGCTGACAGTCAACAAGCTGCGGCTGAGGAAACTGCCCCAGAAACCCATGATTCGACCGAGGGCTCTCGTGAGGAAATTGTGTCAGAGGGAAATCCGGAAGAAACCCAAAAAGAAATCGAAAACGGACCTGGCAAGGGAAAAGACTCCGCCACAAAGAAGCAGGCAGCGGAGGTAAAAGCATAACCCGGGAGGCAGTGCCTCCAGGGTTGCTTGTGTGTTGGGGCTACGCCTTGTCCAGGGCCTGAGAGACATCCGCGATGATATCGTCGATGTGCTCGATTCCGACGGATATCCTCACCAGGTCAGGACTCACGCCAGCTGCAGCCAATTCCTCGTCATTCAACTGCCGATGTGTTGTTGACGCCGGGTGACAGGCCAGGGATTTGGCATCACCGATATTCACGAGCCGCAAGATCATCTCGAGTGAATCAATGAACCGGGTACACGGTTCAACACCGCCTTTCAAGCCAAAACTGAGAATTCCTGAGGCCTTGCCGCGGGTAATCCGCTGGCAATTTTCATAATAGGGGCTGTCAGACAACGCGGCATAATTGACCCATTCCACCTTTGAGTGCTTCTGAAGAAAGCTGGCAAGCTTCTCGGCGTTCTCGCAATGGCGGTCCATGCGTAGCCCCAGCGTTTCCAGCCCCTGAAGAATCTGGAAGGCGTTCATCGGTGACAGCGCCGCACCGGTATTGCGCAGGGGCACAACACGACATCGGCCGATATAGGCTGCTTCACCCAGGGCCTCGGTATAGACCACACCATGATACGAAGGGTCCGGCTCATTCAGAACATGAAAGCGGGCCTTGTCCTCTGTCCAGTCAAACTTCCCGGAATCGACAATTACGCCACCAATAGAAGTGCCATGGCCACCGATGTATTTGGTCAATGAATGCACCACGATATCGGCACCCAAGGTAAACGGCTGACACAGGTAGGGTGTCGCCACCGTATTGTCTACAATCAGTGGTACCCCATGACGATGGGCAATCTCGGCAAGACGCTCGATATCCACAATATTCCCGGCTGGGTTGCCGATGGACTCGCAAAAAATGGCCTTGGTGTTTTGGTCTATGGCCTGTTCGAAGCCGTCAAAATCATCATGCGAGATCATTCTGACCTCCACCCCCTGCCGGGGAAGGGAATGCGCGAACAGATTATAGGTGCCCCCGTACAACTGGCTGGTGCTGACGATATTGTCCCCCACCTCGGTGATACACTGGATGGCATAGGTAATGGCCGCCATGCCGGAAGAGACACACAATGCCGCAATGCCGCCCTCCATCGCCGCAATGCGCTTTTCGAGAACATCCGTGGTTGGATTCATGATGCGTGTGTAGATATTTCCAGGCACCTTGAGATCAAAAAGGTCCGCACCGTGCTGCGTATCATCAAAGGTAAAAGAAGTGGTCTGATAGATTGGTACAGCGGCAGCCTTGGTGGTTGCCTCGGATGTATAGCCTTCGTGCAGAGCGATGGATTCAAGTTTCATATGTCTTCCCTGTATTTATCATGTGGATAGACTTGAGGATTATAGAACAAACGGATGCCAAGTAATCGAAACTGTGCACTTGTCTCCATTTTTCTCGGTATACAATTAGAGAATATGTAATCTGCCATCATGTGGCTGGCAACACTGGCATAAGTGCGCTCTGTAGCTTGCATCCGGGCAGGTACCTGTTGCCTGCCCCTACTGTCTGGTTATATCGGGTGCTCCCTAACAGTCACACAGCTGATTGTCGAGGTAGTTGCGGGTCTGTGTCTTTTTGGGGTGCGTAAAGATATCCTCCTTTCTCCCCTGTTCAACAATCTGGCCGTCGCAGAGAAAAATGATGTTGTCGGCGATGCGACGTGCCTGCTGGATATTATGGGTAACGAGCAGGATATTATGACGCACCTTGAGTTCCATCAACAGGGATTCAATGGCCAGGGTTGACAACGGGTCCAAGGATGAAGTCGGTTCATCCAACATGATCAGATCTGGTTGAATGGCAAGTGTTCGGGCGATGCAGAGCCTTTGCTGTTGACCAATAGAAAGGGTGTCAGCACGATCGTGTAGACGATGGGCAACCTCATCCCATAGGTGGACGTCTTTTAGTGGTTGCATGCTGAGATGGGCGCGATCCTTCTTGCAGCGAGGTCTCTTCTGCAAACCGAACAAGACATTGTCGACAATGGATTGTGGAAACACGCAGGGTTTCTGAAAGACCATCCCGATCTTTCGGCGCAGTTCAACCGGATTCATCTCGGGAGAATAGATATTCTCTCCTGCATAGAAGAGTTGTCCCGTTGCAGAAAAGCCCGGAATATTGTCATTGATCCTGTTGAGGCTGCGCAACAGGGTCGATTTGCCACTGCCGGAGGGGCCAATAATGCAGGTGAGCTGTTTCTCGACAAGTTGAAAACTCAGTCCCTTGAGAAGGAGAGTCTTGTCGATGCTGACGGAGAATCCATTGGCTTCAACCAATCCCCTCCCTGTGGGTTGAGGCTTGGGGTGTACCAGTTTGAGGTTGGGCTTGAAGGGTTTCATGTCAATATCAATAGTGTAATTGAAATCTTGTGCGGATGAGATAGGCAATGGCGCTGAATACAAGCACCAGTATAAACAGAACCAGACTGCTGCCCCAGGCATTTTGCAGTGCGGATGGGTCAGTGGCATGTTGAGCCAGTGTCAGGATATGTGTCGGCAGTGAAAGAACGGGTTCCTGAAGCGAACGCGGAATATCCACGCCCGAAAAGGCTGTGGCGACAAACATGATCGGGGCGGTTTCGCCGATGGCCCGCGCAAGTCCAATAAACAGACCGCTGACGGTCCCGCTCATGCCCCTTGGCAGAATGACCCGCCAGATAAGCTGCCATCTGTCCAGACCCAGCGACTGGGCATTTTCCCGGTATTGTCGGGGAAGGCTGTGGATGGCGTGGTAGGTCGCGAGTGTTACCGTTGGCAGTATCATCATGCTGAGAACCAATGAGCCGACGAACCAGGACAATCCTGTATTCAACCAGTTCAGAAAGAAGATCAGGCCAAACAGGCCAAAGATAATGGATGGTATACCATTCATCTGCAGGAGCAATCCTTCAAGTATCCTTTGTAGGGATCGATTGCTGATCCATTCTGATTTGAACAGCGCAAATCCCAGTGCAATGGGAAAGGTGATGGTGGCAGTTGTTCCTACCAGAAGCAGACTGCCAAAAATCTGGTATAAAATCCCGCCAGACGATCCGAACTGCTCTGTGGCGCTTGCCAGAAATGCCAGGTTTATGGACCGGCCTCCCTTGACGATGAGAACAATTGCCAGGCAAACCAGCAGGCCCAGACAAAAGAGGGCGCAGAGGTGCAGAAGTAAGAGGTAACAACGGTTGAATATTCGGTTATTCATGGAGGGCTTCC
>RFGN01000270.1 GCA_003696645.1 Gammaproteobacteria bacterium
CCTCACCGATGCTCTCCTCATCGGCGGCAACAATGCCTCCGCTCCCTTCTCCGTTTGGAACAACGGCGACCTCACCGCCGCTGGCGGCACCTTTACCGGTGACCTAGCTGTTCAGGGTGGAGACCTCAACCTTGGCCCATCAGGCAACCAAGGCATCCTCTCCTACAACACCACCTATGGCACCACCGACAACTACCTCAGCCTAGACGCCAACGGTGACTCTACCGCCGACCTGACTATCACCGACACCGGTTACGTCGGCATCGGGACGACCAATCCCACCACTCCACTTGAAGTAATTGGCGATACTATCATTTCCGAACAAGTCGGCATCAACGGCACCACCATCAATAACAATTATGCCTTAAATATTGGTAATCTCTCCGCCAATCAACGCGGCATCAACATCTACTCTCAAGATAACACAGCAGTAGTCCAGGGTCTACATATCACTGTCGACAGTCCCAATACAACCGGCGCCTCATATGGAATTTATGCTGAGCAAATTAATACCATTTCTAGCAACGACTTTGTTGGTCTATATACCAACGTCGATGGCGGTAAATCTCAAGGCGTTTATAATCAACTCACAGCTGGCGCAAGTGGTTATGCCTATGGTGTCAGAAATGCAACCCTCACAGACAACGACGCTACTTTCGCATCGCTTTATGGCATGGCTTCAAACATAATTGCTGAAGGATTTAATAGTATAGGATACGGTGTTTATAACTACCTTCAAACAGGCAATGACGTCGACTTGCAAAAAGTATACGGCGCTTACAACGTGCTAATTACCTATGCCGGTAACAGTGACGAAGCCTATGGGAACTATATTATTGATGGCGGCAATACGTCCACTGGAGGCACTCAATACGGATTGTATGTCGATTTAGACGATCCAGACGTGACCAATTATTCAATCTACGTTGAGTCAGGATCAGGAAATTCTTACTTTGGTTCCAACCTAGGCATCGGCGACGCCTCTCCCGCTTCTCTCCTCACTGTGGGTAATGGTGACTTGTTCCAGGTCGACAGCTCAGGCGACATCGTCCAAATCGGTGGGGCTGCTCATTCCATTGTTGACACCTACGGAGAGCTCACCCTAAACAGCGCTGGCGCCAATATCGTCCTCAACGACCAAGTTGCTCTAGGCAGTTCCACCACCGGTCTCCAGGTGACCACCGCTGGAGTCCTCTCCGATCTTGACTCCTCCACCTTAACC
>RFGN01000271.1 GCA_003696645.1 Gammaproteobacteria bacterium
AAACCTCAAGAGTATTCTCAATTGAAGCTTCTTATATACTATTGGTGGTATTCCTGTCGATATTTATTGGCTCAGTCATAGCATTCCTGCCAGCAAGACGAGCTTCCCTCATTGAACCAATTGAAACACTACGGGAGCAATAGATATTGTATAAGACAATAGGGATCAAAGCATACTATAAAGCCCTATTGTCTAACCCAAAATATTGTTGAATTTACCTCTATGACCTTGGAAGTTCTGTCTGAAGTTATTATCAACTCATGACACCCGTTCTTCCTCGAAAACACCTTCAAGCTGCTTGATTGCTCGATACTTCAGAATCGACAGCGTCTGTGAAAGTTGATTCCGTTCGCCCTCCAGCTTCTTCACACGCTCCTCGTACAATTGCCGGATACGCTGATTCTCCACACGTAGAGCCAAAAGCTCAGCTCGCATCATCGAGAGATTGGTATCCTCTGGAGCTTCTGTACCGATAGCTTCATACGCTGGTGCCAATAAAATCATGCCACGCGCTACTTCACCTACCTTGCTGATGTACCCCAATCCCACCAAGCGGTTTATCTGATAGGTCACCGCTGATGTTGAGGTGGTACCGATAGCCTCGGCAATCTCACGAATCGACGGCACAAAACCGCGACTGATCTGGTACTCATGAATGAAGGTCAGGATTGCCATCTGGCGTCCGGATAATTCGTGCTTACGTTGCTCAATCATACGCTGTTGCCTCCGATAAGATCATTGATCCAGTTGTGTACTACCTGATGTCCTGCTTCCAGATAAAAGTCGTTCACATCCTTACCCTGTGGTACCTGAATAAGCTGGGATGCCTGCGACAAACTCGCGATCTGCTCAGCAGCCCCCTGCCCTGCCTGGTCATCATCCATCCGGATCAGGATACTGGGTGCGGTCATGAATTTAGGAAACCAGCGTGGATTGATGCGTTTGTTGGCCGCGCTTCCGATAGCGACTGCTGAGATTCGACCTTCTCCAGCCTGCTGCGCGATCAATGCGTCGAACTCCCCCTCGGTAATCATGATTGGCAAACCGGGCTTGATCGCATCACCCATATAGAGACTGCCTTTGATGTTTCCACCGGCGACCTGGTGATACCGTTGCTGACCGACTGCTCGTCTGACCTTAATCCCCCATTACGCGACATTATAGGGTATACTGGAAACATGGCTAAAAACGATCTCTCTCAACGTATTCTCGGTGGTGAACTGCCACTACATTCGGACAACAAAAACGTCGTCTCACAGGTGCGCCGCTACAACGGGTGGCTGATAGACACCGGACGGCGGCTTTACCAACCCGATCTGATTGCCTATCGCGATCACCTGCTGGCGACACTGGCTCCGGCGAGCGTCAAAGCGCACCTCTCCAGCATCCGGCGCAGCTACAAGACCCTGGTTGAGAGCGTCGAACATCGGGCGG